>CBDVAV010000366.1:0-5497 GCA_965372055.1 uncultured bacterium
GGTATAACACCAATGCTATGGCAGCTGCCGCAATGGGAAAGCCCACACCAGGAGTCTGTAATTCGAAATAAATACCTCCTACTATTACTAGAATTAAGATTCCGCTAATAAAAGGATTCAGGAAAATAGCTATTATTTTCTCAGCTCCTCCCAAGGTAAATTCCACTAATTCATAATTATCAATTCCTGCTTCAGTTAAAACCTCATCAACACTACTTCTCTGCCCTTCGCAAAACCCATGCTGAATGGCTTCTGATGTTGAAAATGTGATCACATCACCTTCTTCGGTAATACCCTCGATTTCGAGTGATTCATCAACCATGGCCTCGGCGATTTTGGGATCCCTTCCTTTGGCTTCGGCAGTGGATCTCATTATCGACCGCATATAAGATTGGTATTTATCAGGTGCGGCTGCACCGTCTGCGGTTACTACAGTTGCCGCACCAATGCTGGCGCCGGATGCCATATAGATACTATCGCAAGCAATGGAAATTAAGGCCCCGGCAGAAGCAGCATCGCGGTTAATGAATACATAGACAGGCTTATCGTATTCCAGGATCATAGTGCGTATATCGTCTGCATCATTTAAAGCACCGCCATAAGTGTCCATTTCAATGATTACATAGTCAGCATTAATTGCCCTGGCTTCATCCAACGCAAGCTTAACATATCTATTCATTCTCGGATCAATATTGCTCTTGATATTAATCTGTAAAACCATGGGTTTTTCATCTGAAAAAATACTGAAGGATCCACTGGTGATTGATAATAAAAGACAAGCTCCGCCTATAATTATATAATGTCTCATGCGCATATTCTTGTCACCTTTAATTTGGAATAAAAATACACATAATTGATCAAATTGAGGTGAAGAACCCCCTACTTATGTTGGTATTTGGATCAGCTTGAATATACTTATTGGATATAAATAACGTTTATCTTCAAACTCCATGTACTTCACTTTGCTTACGAATCTTACTATATTTGAAAAAATCATTAGGTTAGTATAGGTTGATGAAAATAACAAAGGTCATCATGTCAAATTCCCGCTTTCTTTCGTCCATAATTCTACTTTTAGCATTGATTTCCAGTGGTTTCTCAAATCCTGCGGATTCTGTGGGCCTGGAGCGAAAAGGGGACAAAGTATATATAGTGCACAGAGTTGAAACCAAAGAAACTTTGTTTGGGATATCGAGAAGATATAAAGTGCCTATGTCCAGTATTTTGGATGTAAACCCTGATGTCAAAAAGGGGCTGGATGTAGGACAGATGATCCTGGTTCCTTACGTTGAAACTGCTCCATTGGCCCAAACGGGAGGCATTCATGTGGTTAAACCTTCTGAAACCCTTTACTTCATTTCAAAATTATATGAAGTCAGCGTGGAGGACATTAAAAAATGGAATAACCTGGTACGGAACGAACTAAAATTAGGTCAAAAATTGAGGATCATAAAGGAAGGCAAAAGTAAAGTTAGTGATGATTCCAAGGAGGGTGGCATTTGGCATATTGTTAAAGCTGGGGAGACTCTTTTTGCAATTTCCCGGCAGTATGATATTACCATCGATCAATTGAGAAAGTGGAATGATCTGAGCAATAATAGTATCTCAGTAGGGCAGAGGCTAAAAGTTTCAGAACATACAGATATAGCTGAACGGGCCACTGATGCTAAAGATGTCACCAAAGACGTAGTTAAAAAGCCTGAAATAATTGTAAGGCCACCCGAAAAAATAGTAAAAGTTGGAGAAAAAAAAGATACTGAAATTGTAAGGACAGCCTCCTCCAGTTATGTCAGGAAAGTAGAAAACGGATTGGCAGTTATGATCCAGGGATCTACTGAAAACAAGAAATACCTGGCCCTCCATCGGACTGCCGAAACAGGTACTATTATGCAGGTGAGAAACGAGATGAACAACCGGGTAGTCTTTGTCAGGGTTTTGGGAAAATTGCCCGATACCGGCGAAAACAATAATATCCTGGTCAGGATTTCCAAAGCTGCTTATGAAAGGTTGGGAGCTATAGATAAGAAGTTCCGGGTAGAAATTTCTTATGTGCCTTGATCTTGTCAACACTTAAACAGATTGATAATGGTGGATTGGATTATCACTGAGATAAAAATATCAGTAATAAAAAACTGGAAGCAATAATGGATAATTTATCGAATGAGGATCAATCGATCATTTTCTTTATAAGAGATTTGATTTTTCTAGCTACAAATTTTCCCTCCAAGATGCACATCAGTATGTCAATAAAATAATCATCGGTTAATCTATCTTTTACCACTATACGCTCTGAATATCTATTTTCAAAATCTTCTATTTCTTTTTCTCTAATGTTTTGCTGAATATAAATATATGTATCCCTTTGAAATTGAAATCCTTTTACACCAATTGATTTATTTTTTGGGATATAATAACAATGAATACAATCCCGATCCACATAGATACACCCTTCTTGTTTTAGTTGATCAGGTATGTGATCCTTTGAGGACGGGAGAGTGATAATGATGGACTTTAAATCTTGATTGCAGAGAATTAGGACATATTTATTCCTGGTTGGTTGACTATTTTCAAATTCAAAATCATTAATATAAAGAAGGGTTCCAGGTGTGAACAAAATAATTTATAAATCTAGGGATTCCTTTACGTTTTGAAAGAGATCGGTTCTGGTTGGATTATCTTTATTTATTTGATTAAGGTCGATTGTAATGGTGCTTGTACCCCCGTTATCAAACACCAATCCCTCTTTCTCTACCTCTAAATGCCACAAACTATTTTCCTTATGTAAAAAATCTATTAGGTCGTCAGTTGACTTTCTGCCGTAATCAACCACTACCCTTTCAAGTAACTCTAATTCATAATCTGAAAATTCTCCATCATCAAACTTATTTGTTGATTTGACTTTTGTTCCAATATGGTCTTTTATTCCTTCTGCAAATCCTTCTAACATTTCGGAATTTTCGAAAGTTAAATCTTTATAAATATCTATTGCCACTGGCCCCTTTTTCCAAACCCTGTATTCCAACCAAGTAACAGGAACTCCGGTTTCTGACATTGAAATTTCATCGATAATGTAAAGGAGTTTGAGTAATTTGGTTAGATATAAATTGGGCACTTTGTCCGCAAAAAAAATAATAAGATTCCCCACCTTATCTATGTTTGGTAAAGGATCTTTATTGATACTAAATAACATGTTTTGTTTGCCCAGGGATTGAATTGATTATCAAATATACGGTATTATATATACTATATGTTATATAAATAACATAAATAATATAAAAAATATCACACTGAACATACTTCGTACACTCAGAAGATTCGAAACCCCAAGATATATGGCCCTATATCGAACCGCTGAAACAGGCACTATTATGCAGGTGAGAAACGAGATGAACAACCGGGTAGTCTTTGTCAGGGTTTTGGGAAAATTGCCCGATACCGGCGAAAACAATAATATCCTGGTAAGGATTTCCAAAGCTGCTTACGAAAGGTTGGGAGCCATTGATAAGAAATTCAGGGTAGAAATTTCTTATGTACCTTGATGAGTTGGAAGATTTTTTGTTTTAACAATAGTTAAATTGAGAGAATGATGGTGGAAATTGAAATTGATTCCATTTGGTATGATATTGAAGGCATTGGGTTATCATATGATAATCAGATTATTTCCGGTTTTGTGGAGAAAAAGTTTGTCCCATACTTTATGTCCTCTATTACGGATAATAAAAATACTGAAATAAATGTACGAATGGAAGGCTCAAGGTTACACCGAGTATTCACAAAAAAGGTTAATAACTACAACTATGTTGAAATAGTTGTCAATTCTCCCAAATGAATATATGATTTTGGTAATTGCTGAAATAGCGAAAATTTATCAAGCGGAGGCAAAGGATTAGCAATTCTTTGCTACCCATTTTTTGAAATCAGGCATACTTACACCAACATTTTTCAAGTTTGTATGAACATGTAGAAAAGGGATTTCCTTTGTATTTCTATCAAATATTATAGCACGAAAACACCCAGGGCATATCCATTTATTATGGTTTGTCCCTTTTTTCTCTTGGCACTTTTTGTATTTAAGGAATTTTATGAAACACGGGGTACTAATTGGGGGAGGGGAACCCATTTTTTATGCAACCTGTGCCATTGATTCTTCGATTGGTGTTCCTTCAGGAAGCTTAAAATTCCTCAAAACACCATCTTTGTCAATATGGGTAGTATTTTCGAATTGCTTGTTGAATTTAAAAGTTCCTTTTTTCCATCCGTACTTACTTAATTCAGACTGCATTTGTGCTTGGTTTGTTTCTACTAGGGATTGAAAATAATCACCCCCAATTTCATTGAGCATCTCCAGGGCTTCTTTGTTATTTTTCCCATAACCGGTTAAATTTAAAGCAGGAATAAAGGCTACCTTAAACTCCCCATCTGTTATAAAAAATAAGTTGACTTTAGCGTTTATCCTCTTTTTTCTTTTGTTGATAGAAAGGGTTTGCTTTTTGTAAACAAGGCCCTCCGCTGATTTCAATATACTTATTCTTGCCATTGATAAAGCTCTTAATAGTTCTTTGGATTCTATTTTTTTTCGAACTGTTGCCTTACTGTTAATTGCAGATGTTTAGTACAAAGTAACATCAATTTATATAATAAAGTTAATTTTATGGTATGTTTCACCTCCATAATTGCCTCAAAAATTGCAGCCACCTAATGACCTGAAAACATTCCTCAACCAAAAAGTTGATCAATATAACCAACCTGATTTCATTGAGAATGATCCGATTTCTGTCCCCCACCTATTCTCGAAAAAACAAGATATTGAAATAACTGGATTCTGGACATCAATGCTGGCTTGGGGCCAGCGCAAAACAATAATCAATAAATCACTGGAATTGTTTTCATTGATGGATAATGCCCCCCATGACTTCATTTTAAATCATAATGATAATGACTTGAAAGCGTTCCTCAAGTTCAAACATAGAACTTTTAATGTCACTGATACCTTATATTTTATTTCCTTCTTTAGAAACTATTACCAAAATCACACATCCCTGGAAGATGTTTTTATGATTGAAAGAAATTCAGATACCGTGGAAAAAGGATTGGTCAACTTCCAAAGATTTTTTTTCGGATTGTCAGACCACCCAGAACGAACCAGAAAACACGTTGCTACTCCAGGGAGAAATTCAGCTTGTAAGCGCATCAATATGTTTCTCAGGTGGATGGTGAGAAACGACAACAAGGGTGTGGATTTCGGGTTATGGAGAAAGATCAAACCTTCACAATTGATTTGCCCGTGCGACCTTCACGTGGATAGAGTGGCAAGGGGGCTGGGGCTTATCAGAAGAAAACAGACTGATTGGAAAACTGCTTTGGAATTGACTGAAAACCTAAGGGCCATGGATCCATTGGATCCTGTAAAATATGATTTTGCGTTATTCGGTTTGGGGATTGAAGAAAAGTTTTATTCTTAGAGTTCCCAGTTTTCTGGATCAACTCCCCAAGATTT
>CBDVAV010000367.1:0-5496 GCA_965372055.1 uncultured bacterium
TAGGATGAACATAAACTATTCTTTCAAAATCCTCTGTATTTTCTTAATTGCTGGATTCAGCTGCCAGTCTCAACCTTCTGAGATAAATAGTAACAACACGAAAATTAAATATGAACTGGTTGTTGATGGGCTAGCTAACCCCTGGGGCATGGTATTTCTGCCCAACGGAGATATCCTGGTTACAGAAAAGAAAGGTGCAATTAGGATTATTCGAGATGGCAAACTTTTGGATGAGCAGATTGAGGGTGTCCCCAATGTGGAAGTGAGAGGCCAGGGTGGGCTAATGGATATTGAATTGCACCCTCAATATGAACAAAATGGATTTGTTTTCTTGGCTTATGCCAGTAGTGAAGGCTCTGGAAGGGGAGGCAATACCACTGTTGCCAGGTTTAACTTTGACGGTAAACAATTTACCAATAAAAAAGTCCTTTATAAAGCTGAACCCAATACCACAGCCGGGCAACATTTCGGCAGCAGACTTGAATTTGACCGGGAAGGTTATCTTTATTTTTCGGTGGGAGATCGAGGAAATAGGGATGTCAATCCCCAGGACATTACGCGGGACAATGGAAAAATTTACCGAATACTGGATGATGGAGGTATCCCAACCGACAATCCCTTTGTAAATACAACTGGTGCTAAGAAAGCCATTTACTCCTATGGTCACCGAAATCCACAAGGTTTGGCCATGGACCCATCAACAGGTAAGATATGGTCGCACGAACATGGCCCCCGGGGAGGAGATGAAGTAAATTTAATCGAGCCAGGGAAGAATTATGGTTGGCCGATAATTAGTTACGGCATTAATTATAACGGGACAGAGTTTGCAGAGGCCACTTCAAAGGAGGGAATGGAACAGCCTGTTATTTACTGGGTGCCTTCTATTGCACCCTGCGGGATGACATTTGTAACTGGGGACAAATATCCAGGATGGGATGGAGATCTTATTGTGGGATCGTTAAAATTCAATTACCTTGTACATGCAACCGTGGAGGGTGACAAAATTGTTAAGCAGGAGAAAATTGCAGAGGGAATTGGCCGGGTAAGAAATGTTGAACTTAGTCCCGATGGATATTTATATGTTGGTGTTGAAGGCAAGGGTTTGTATAAGCTTTTAGTGGGGGATTGATTGAATTAATATTGTTTGACCTAAGAAAGAGATATCATGTTCATAATCTTATTATTGGTGACTTTTACGATCGCTTTATTTGTGTCATTTGTGGTCGTCAGGCTATTTCAGAAATCAATCATTACAATTCTTGGTCGGATCGTAGCTGAGGATATCAGCAAGGCTTGGTGGCGTTATTTGACATTCGCTATCTATGTGGTGGGTATTTCCGGTGGTGTTCGGGTTTGGGACCTTGAGAAATATATCACACCGCGGCCGGAAGATGCTGAAGCTATTGTGCTCAATGCCGAACGTTGGACTCTAGAGGTATATCGGTGTGCCATAGGTACTTTGCAAAGTATCGCATGGTTACTGCTGGTGTTCTTTGTTTTTGCCCTGATTGCATATGTGATCGTTCGAGGTTTAGAGGGCAAGCAATCCAAACCATCTGCAGAGAAATAGGCGTGCATTTCTTCAGCCTACTTTTTGTCTACTATACCCAAAAATATAAATCCCTATAAATCAATATGGTAAAAGGTTACATTACAATACCCTCCTCCACTTCTATCCGTATGGGCAAGCAGAAAGTAAATTAAACGCCTGCCCTCAGCTTGACTGGGGGTACGGTGTACACCTAACTTGTGGTAATTTCTCCGGTGTTTTCGCCTCTTGGTTTGTGAACTTATTAATCATTTCTTAGAAGAAGCCAATGATCTTTTGGAAGATTCATTCTTGCTATAAAAATATCCCATCTGGGATCTTTATATAAGTTTTCAAAAAACGGAACATTAATAACCTCTACCAAATAACCGTCTCGCTGTTCAAAAGCGATTTCCAACCACTTAAAGGCATAATCATGCTCGGCCCTATGTGCATAAATACTTGCAACCAGTGATGGGTGTTTTTTACTGTGATTATCTATAAACTGACCTAATAAACTATCTGATGCGTCTTGTCTTCCCAAGGCATATATTGCATGCGCCAAGGCATATATTTTCCAATATTCAACAGGTTCTTTTTCAGCATTCTCCAAGGCTTCAATATTTTTACCCTGCCCGATTAATATCAGACTCATAAATATATGCTGTTCTTCACCCTCTGGCCTTAAGTATATAATCTTTTGCATAGCATTAGAGGCTTCATCTAAGTCGCCTGAATAGTAGTACATCATTCCAAGCTGCATATCTATCCAACGAGCTAGGGGTTCCAACTTGAAGGCTTGTTGGAGAAATTCAATTGCATCATCAAATTTGCCTGAATATTTAGAATGATCAGCCGCTCTTACTAAAACCATATAATCCTCTTTGCTAAGCTTTAAAGCTAGATTAACATTATCCTGTGCTTTATCGAAGTCCCATTCCAAACTATTTATGAGTGAAAGATTAACATAAGGCATAGCATAAGTATTGTCTAAACCAATGGATTTTTCCATTGCTGCTTTTGCTAATTCTAGCCCTTCTCGATATGGTTTTGTATAAAAAGAAGTGGTAGATGCAAATATTGCATCCCCCAGCAAATTCCAGGAAGGGGCATACGTGGAATCAATGGCAATGGATCGATTTAGAATACTTTCCGTTTTAAGTGTTGCTTCCATAGTCCATGTGCTGTGCATCGTATATAAAGCCTCTAAATAAAGATTATAAGCTTTGAGATTTACTTTTTTCGTTTTTGGAATATCCCCTAATAGTGTGACTTTTAACTGTCTTATTACAGCTTCAGCTATTTCATCTTGAATCTCGAAAATATCTTTCAAATCAAAGTTATAAGTTTCAGACCACAAATTAGAACCGTCAGTTACTACAATAAGTTGGGTTGTGATTCGCAATTTATCTCCCGATTTACGGACACTGCCTTCCAAAATATGGGTTACGTTAAGCTCTTCACCAATTTTTTCCAGGGCCATATTTTTATCTTTATATGAAAATGAAGAGGTTCTACTGATAACTCTTAACTCAGGTATTTTAGCTAATAGATTAAGTAGTTCTTCACTAATGCCATCTGAAAAATATTCCTGATCTTGATTAGGACTCATGTCTGTAAACGCAAGCACAGCAATGGATTTTTCTAATGGATTGACATTTTGATTATCACTTTTTGCTTCAATCTCATAAGGTTTGAATAGAATATTAACAATAAAGGCTGAAGCTAAAAGAATAATAATGGCATGCAATAAAATCTCTCGTTTCTGTATATTCCTTGATTCTGATTTACCATGAAACCATGCATGTATCAATATAGTAGGTAAGCCGAAAATGGCAATTATGATAAATAGATCAAAAATCTTTTCATTCCATCCATATTTTTCAACAAAAAAATTGAGGGCCTCGATTAATACCCAACCACCGCCCAAGTATATAACTAAGGTTTGTGGTATTTTACGTTCTTTTATTTGTTGAATAATGGATGGCATTGGGTTCTAGTTTACCAACTCTAAAAATAGTAATGTTTAGGGATTTTGGCTAATCCTTGTGGGTTGAGTGGTCTTCATGTGTAAGAGGTTCAGGGAATATCAGAGGCACTTAGCTAGTAAGAAGGGAAAAAAGTCAGCATCACAGATTACTTTGATATTTGGATTACTTAGATTAATCCAAAGGGATCACTATTGTGATTAACTGAAAAATCAATGAAATCAATTAATCCTTTGAATCAGTGATTCTGACTACATGTGTGTACCACCCAAATCGGCTTTTTGATACTTCCTTTGATCTTGAGCCATACCCTTGAATTTACCTGCTGATAATTTCCGATAATTCTGTTATTAGCCAACATTTTTTACCTTAGGGTTTCACTATATTTAGGAATAAAATTTAATTGGGTAAATGAAAGAACCTGATAATGGTTTAAAAGGGAAAATTGCGGTAATCACTGGAGGAGGGGGAATAATATGCAGCAGTATGGCCAGAACCCTGGCCGAAATAGGAGTTAAGGTTGCGGTACTTGATCTAAATCATGAGGCTGTGGAAAATGTAGCAAAAGAGATAATTGACAACGGTGGTGAAGCAATTGCAATCCAGGCCAACGTATTACAAAAAGATAGTCTTGAAAAAGCCAAAAAGCATATTAATGAAGCTTTGGGATCCTGTGATATCCTGATCAATGGAGCAGGTGGTAACCATCCAAAAAGCACCACCAGTCGTGAGTATTTTGCCAAAGAGGATCTTAATAATGATGACATTAAAACTTTTTTTGATATTGACCCTGCAGATGTTTCATTTGTTTTTGATTTGAATTTCTTGGGAACATTTTTGCCATCCCAGGTATTTGCCAGGGACATGATAGGAAAAGAAAGAGGGATAATCATTAATATTTCCTCCATGAATGCATTTACCCCTTTAACTAAAATCCCAGCCTATAGTGCAGCAAAATCAGCGGTCAGTAATTTTACCCAATGGTTGGCCGTGCATTTTTCAAAAGAAAATATCCGTGTCAATGCCATTGCGCCAGGGTTTTTCCTCACAGAACAAAACCGAGCTCTACTCACTGATGAGCAAGGTAATTTGACCACTCGTGGACAAACAATAATTGATCACACTCCTCTAGGTAAATTTGGTGCACCCGAGGATCTTTCAGGGACTTTGCTTTGGCTTTGTGGCGAGGGATCTGATTTTGTAACCGGTGTGGTAGTACCAGTTGATGGTGGTTTTAGTGCATTTAGTGGAGTTTAAATATAAATTATGAGCTTAGAGCAGACTTGGAGATGGTATGGCCCAAATGACCCGGTTACTTTAGCAGATATTCGACAAGCAGGGGCTACTGGAATTGTAACTGCATTACACCATTTGCCCAATGGTGAATTATGGCCTGTTGATGAAATCCTCAAAAGAAAATCAATCATTGAAAAATATAACTTAAGTTGGTCAGTGGTGGAAAGTGTTCCAATACATGAAGAGATCAAAAAAAGAACTGGAAAATTCGATCAGTATATTGAAAATTATAAGCAAACCCTGCGTAATCTGGCTTCATGTAAAATAGATACTGTTTGCTATAATTTCATGCCAGTGCTTGACTGGACAAGAACAGACTTAAATTACCTGCTTCCAGATGGATCCACTGGTCTTCGGTTTGATGCCACAGCCTTAGCTGCCTTTGAACTGTTTATATTAAAAAGAAAAGGAGCAGGAGAACTCTATTCAGAAGAAAAAAGACTTAAAGCTGAACAATTCTATAACCAATTAAATGAACAGGGAATTGATGAGTTAGGGAAAAATATTATTGCTGGCCTTCCGGGTGCGGAAGAGGGCTATACATTGTCAGAATTTAATAATGTCCTTGCTACTTACAAGGACATTGGTGATGAAGAGCTCAGATTTAATCTCTATTCATTCCTTGGGGAAATAATCCCTGTGGCAGAGGAAAATGGAATTCGTATGGGAATACACCCTGACGAC
>CBDVAV010000368.1:0-5493 GCA_965372055.1 uncultured bacterium
CAGTTGTCAGGTGTCAGTTGTCAGTTATAAGTTATAAGTTATCAATTACTCATTACTTACTACTTACTACTCATTACTCATTTCCTTCCCCTATATTTTTCTGCTTCATCAACGCTTTCAACTCCTCCAAAACCGCTGGGTCTTCTATGGTAGAAGGGATAGTATAAGGTTTGCCATCAGCAATAAAACGCATGGTTTTTCTCAGTATCTTTCCCGAACGTGTTTTGGGCAATCTTTTGGCAATAACTGCTTGTTTGAAACTTGCCACTGCACCAACTTCTTTTCTTACCATTCTGATTAATTCCAATTCCAAATCCTCTTCCTTTAGATCAATTCCATCCTTTAAAATTAAAAACCCAATTGGGACATGTCCCTTGAATTCATCGGCGACCCCTATCACGGCACATTCGGCAATTGCATCATGGGAGGCCACCACTTCTTCAATATCAGAAGTTGATAATCGATGGCCAGCAACATTGATCACATCATCGGTACGTCCGGTGATAAAGATATATCCATCTTCATCGATGTACCCACCATCGCCTGCCAGGTAATAACCATCATACCGGGACAAATAAGATTCCCTGAAACGGGCTTCGTTGTTCCATAAGGTGGGTAGGCAACCCGGTGGGAGCGGTAATTTAATTACTACAGCCCCTTCTGTATTGCTTGGTTGTTCTTTTCCATTTTCATCTAAAATACGGATATCATATCCACAAACCGGCAAAGAAGAAGACCCGGGTTTAACTGTCACCGCTCCATAACCCAGCGAATTAGAGATCATCGGCCAACCTGATTCACTTTGCCACCAGTGATCGATCACTTCGATTCCCAGTAAATTTTTCAGCCATTCATAAGTGGCAACGTCACATCTTTCACCGGCAAGAAATACGTTCCTTAAGCTTATTGTATTGTCCCGCTTATATTTCAGGCCTTTGGGGTCTTCTTTTTTTATTGCCCTGATGGCAGTGGGGGCAGTAAATAAAACACTGACCTGATGTTGCTGGATGATGCGCCAAAATGTGCCTGCATCGGGGGTTTTAATGGGCTTACCTTCATATAATAATGTAGTACATCCATGAATTAGGGGTGCATAAACAATGTAGGAGTGGCCAACCACCCAACCCACATCTGATGCAGCCCAGTACACTTCCCCAGGTTCAACATCATAGATATACTTCATACTGTACTTTAATGCCACGGCATGCCCTCCATTGTCACGTATTATGCCTTTTGGTTTTCCTGTTGTACCAGAGGTATAAAGAATATACAAAGGATCGGTGGCATCAACTTCCACGTATTTGCAGGGCTTGGCATCTTTCAACAATTTAGCCCAGTCAAAATCCCTTCCCTGTTTTAGCCCGGCTTTAACAAATGGACGTTGCCAGACCACAACCTTTTCCACCTTGTATTCTGCCAGTTCCAGGGCTAGATCAACCAGAGGTTTATATTGAATTACCCTGGTAATTTCAATGCCACCACTGGCAGTAAGCAAAACCTTGGGTTTGGCATCATCAATCCTGATGGCCAGCTCCCGGGCGGCAAAACCACCAAACACTACAGAGTGAATCGCCCCCAGTCGCGCACAGGCCAACATGGAAAACACTACCTGGGGGATCATGGGCATATAAATGATTACTGTATCCCCTTTTTCTACTCCCAACCCTTTCAATAGGCCTGCCAACCGTTCAGTTTCATCTAGCAGCTCTCTATAGGTATAGGATTGAGAAGTATAGGTTACCGGCGATTCATAGACCAGTGCGGTCTGATCCGCCCTTCCATGGTTTACATGGTGATCAATGCACAGGTAGGAGGTGTTTAGTTTTGCGCCTTTAAACCATCTGTATAATCCGTCACTGTCTTGTGATAAAGCTTTTTCAGGGGCGGTAAACCAATCTATTTCCCTGGCTTGTTCCATCCAGAACCCTTCCTGGTTATTTAAACTTTCAGAATAGTGGGATTGATAATCTTGCATGATAAACTATAATCAATTATTTCATCTCCACGATCACCCTGCCTCTTGCCTCTCCCTTTAACATCTTATCAATGTAAGGGTCCAATTCTTCCAATGAGCAAATAGTGGCTATTTTTTCCAGATTGGATATGCTCCATTTTCCGGACAGTTTATTCCAGATTTCCTTTCTTTGATCCATGGGAAGGGTGGCTGAATCGAGCCCCAGAAGATTTATGCCATTAAGGATAAATGGAAATACCGTGGTAGAAAGATTGGGTGTTCCCACCAGTCCGCAGGATGCCACGTTTCCGTTTGGCATGCATCCTTTAAGCAAGGTTGCCAAGGTATTGCCCCCCACGGTATCAATGGCGCCCGCCCATTTAGGTTTCATCATCGGGCGACTGGAATCATCATTGATAAATTCCCTGTCTACCACCTCCGTTGCCCCGATACTTTTAAGATAGGAGGTTGCATCTTCTTTTCCTGTGGCTGCAATTACTTCATATCCTGCCTGGGATAATATTGCCACTGCCATGCTCCCAACACCACCAGTGGCACCACTGACAACAATGGGCCCATTTTCTGGTTTTTGTCCCATCATTTCCATTTTATGGAGACCGATCCCAGCGGTAACACCACCCGTGCCGATGATCATGCTATCTTTAAGGTCCAGGCCATCGGGAAGTGGGACTGCCCACCCTGCTGGCACACTGATATATTCGGAAAAGGCCCCATCAGTATTCATTCCCAAATCATAGCTGGTTACTATCACTTGGTCACCTTGATGAAAATCGGGGTGTTGGCTTTCCTCAACTATGCCAGCTCCATCTATCCCCGGTGTGTGTGGGTATTGCCTGGTCACTCCCTTGTTTCCGGTGGCCGATAAAGCATCTTTATAGTTCAAGGCTGCATAGTGCACCCTGACCAAAAGATCACCTTCTGGTAGTTCAGCTACATTCCTGGTGGTAATAGTCCGGTGAAAATTGCCGGATTCATCTTCCGTAATCCGAAGGGCTTTAAAGGAGGTCTCGTTCATAATTTGGCCAAAGATAATTGCAAATTAATATTACGGAATATAGGGTTGTTAAACAAGTTTCGGGCTTGCCCGCCGAAGGAGGGTTTCGGGTTTTTGGTTTCGGATTTCGGGTAAGCAAGGTACAAGAAACAGGTTTCAAGTTGTATGGAAGTACGTGCCTAAAATAAGTTGACCGTTTTTCATTGGTTGTTCTTCAATCCTTGTTCTTAATTTCAATGTCCAACAAAGAACATGGAGTTTTGAGTTTTGAATTAGAATAGCTTACATGGAATATACTTTAACCTCATGCTGTCCTAAATCCGAAACCAGGTATCACCCAATATTGATTTCCTCGATTTGTACCTTAATAAAATATTTCCCACTAAAATAACTGCTCATTCCAAACAGTATTGGGCTTTTCTGGCGTATTTATACACTTATCTATACGTACTTATACCTTCCACTAAAAACCACATTAAATAATTGTCAATATATTGGGCATGGTTGGATGAAGTAAAAATGCAAAAGGTGTGGTTATCCAACCATATTGAGGGAATAACTAACATAAGTTGAAAGGTAAATAAACGCCATGGTGGTTATTTGGAAGTTGTGCAGCATGCTGAGACAATTCAGGACAAAAAATTAGTAAATAAAAAAATATCCAATATTAGTTTCTTATATTTCTTATAGAATTAAGTTAAAGTATCGAATAAAATGTATTGGGAAATATTACCTAAAATAACAACAGCTATCTCATTTGCAGCTTTTGTCCTAGCCATTTTGGCTTACATACTAAAAAACAATTCCAAAAGGAAACAAAGTATAATTTCTAAATTACCTGAAACAGATAGGTTATCTGCGCTTAAAGCATTAGCTGATAATCTTGGAATTTCTGCCAAAGAAATAAGAAACGAAGAACTGATCTTTAAACTTGTTATGGAACGTTTAAAATCTCAGTCTAACCTCAGGCGCACTATTTATTACTTAGTCTTTATAATATTCTTAGTGTCCACTGCTTTAGTTGTTTTTCAAATAGCCTCTGAAAATTTAAAGAATAATCAAACCAATTCTATCCTTTCTAATAACGTAAGCGATTCTTTGTCAAATGATAGTAGTTTAAGTGAAATTAGCAACAGTACAAATGACAAGACGAATCGGCAAGGAACGAAGAGAAATGGTAAAACCTCTAGTAATCTTAAAGCAGATCCAGTTTTAGCTAAAAATTCTTCGGATAATAATCCAGTTTATAAAAATGAAAGTTCAACTAAAGATAAGTATAACCCGCCAAGCACCTCCCAACCATTGCAGAGTAAGAGAATTAAAATTTTTTATACAGATGCAACAAAGGAGTCGTGTGAACTTTTAAAAATTAATTTGGATAAGGAAGGGGCATTTACTGATACTGAAAAAGTGCTAATCGACCAAATGCCTGCAAATAGCATAATTTTTTTTAAACCTCACAGGAAAGACCTTGCAGAATATATTAGTGACAATAATGTACTAGAAATAAGATTTCAAATGAGTGTTTTGAGTTCAACTAGTTCCCATGATTTAGAAATATTTATAAAACCATAAAATTTATATACTTATGAAGCGGATCTACATATTAATATTCTTCTTTGTGCTATCCTCATTGAAGGCATACACACAAGATCAGGGTGACATTAGAATATCACAATTGAATGCTGCAATCACTCCTTATAAAGTTGGAGAAAATGTGGAACTTTCCCTTAGAGTATCCTATAGGAATGTGCCTAGCCGTGCACGAATATATGTGCATCTTTTACCCGTATCTGATGATTCATGGGCATTGGAAGGTGGTGGAACTTTAAATGCAAAAAAAATAAAATTGAATTTTAAAGGGACTTTTGCGAATAAAGATAATGGTTATTTTCAAATTGCTCCATCAAATTATCCTATTTCAATGTTATTAAAAGAAAAAGAAGTGGCATCTTTCTTAGGAAGCTTCTTTGGATCAGCACCTGATTCGAACAGTGAAATGGCCAAATCAATTTGTGGTGACAATGATGGTTTTGGATTTACACTAGCCTTTTTATTATCAATTGGCAATAATGGTGAGGGTAGTGAAGACGTGAAGTTGTCATTTACAATACCCAACTATGTGAAATATTATAATGGTATAGTAATAAGTCCATTTATTTTAATAAATGAGTCTGATAAGGGACAGACTGTTTACTTAGATACAGAACATATGTTCTCTACCAGAATTTCTGTCCAACCTAATCGAATTAAGGAGGATGATAATCGTGTAAGCTACGATGAATTACCAGGTACGGTAATAATTAATAATACTAACCCATCTAAAACATCGGTAATACCAGGAACGCCTAATACAATTGAATATGAACTTTCATACCGGGATCTTAAGGCTGGAACTGCTATTTATCTTTGTATGATCCCGAAGATAGGAAATTCGATCATTCGCAAGCAGGGGACAGGCTCAGTTGGTAGTTTAAAGGGTATAGGCAAGGTCGAGTTTTACGATGAGGATAGTCCTTATCTC
>CBDVAV010000369.1:0-5484 GCA_965372055.1 uncultured bacterium
ATGTATGTGCCATAGAAGTAGAGTAGCTAGCTCATTGAAGCAACTTCAAACATGGGATATTGATCAGAAGAACTTGTAATGCCAAAAGAAAAAGTACTTATCACCGTCAAAACATATCCTTCTCTTTCTGAAAAATATGATGAACTTGTATGCACCGCTGGATTTAGAGAGGACGGGTCGTGGATAAGAATTTACCCTATTCAATTTCGGAAAAAAACCTATACCCAACAATATTCAAAATACCAATGGATTGAAATTGATCTGGTAAAAAACAAAAGTGATTTTAGGAAAGAGAGTTTTCGTCCGGTTAGTCATGATACTGAGATTAAGATCATTGGTGATATTAAACCTGATGGAGATAACTGGCAAGAGAGGAGAAAAATTGTTCTAAATAATGTCTATACCAACCTTGAAACATTGAAGACTGAAGCAAAGGACAAAAAGATCGGGACATCTTTGGCAGTTTTCAAACCATCAAAAATTGTCAGACTTGAAATTAAAAAAGTAGAAAGAGAATGGAGTAAGAAGAAATTAGAAAAACTAAACCAACTTAATTTGTTCGAATCAGATAAGGATGGAAAATTTGAGGTAGTAAAAAAACTTCCCTACAAATTTTCATACAAACTAAAAGATGATCAAGGCACTGAAAGTACAATGATGATCGAAGATTGGGAAATCGGTCAACTTTATTGGAATTCTCTAAGACGACATGAAGGAAACGAAGAACTAGCTTGCGAAGATGTCCGTAAGAAGTACATAGACGACTTTGCTAAAACCAAAGATTTGCATCTGTACTTAGGAACAACCATGGTTCATCATAATACTGCACCAAATCCCTTTGTGATAATTGGAACATTTCATCCAAAGCCAACAACTCAAACTTCTATGTTCTGACCATCCATACTCGTAAACAGGTCACACATCCAACCCACACCAAAACCTGTTAAAGAGTATGTCTGAGAGATTCTACACTTGGAGCTCAACTAACTCTAACCATAGATAAAAAAACATAGGCTATTCTACAATCCGAAAGTTCATCGGATTCTGGAAAGTCCGCCAAGTATAAATTAATTTAAATTTAGAAATCGGTCTTGGTTCGTAGGTCAGGGAAAACAAGGTGCCTTTAACTTTGTAAACAACGTGCCTTAACGAACATTTTTATAATCAAAAGATTATTTTGAAGACTCATCACCATCTATCACTACCAAATAGCTCCATAAATAATTAGAGGGAATTGCAATATAATTTTTGCTATATTTATTCCCTTAGTTACCTAAAGCCAATAAAACCAAATCAAAAATGAGATCTTTTCCATCCAAATTTCTTTCAATAGTTTTCCTATGTTTTTGTGCCCTTTTGTGGAACAATTCCAAACTGCTTTCCCAGGTTCCCCATCCTAAAGATGTCTATGGGTTTACACCCGGGGATGATTATCAACTGGCCATGTATGACCAAATGCTTGACTACTATAAGCAATTGGATGAAGCCAGTGACCGGGTAGTAATGAAAGAGATTGGGAAGTCGGTGCTTGGCAAACCATTGCTCCTGCTTTTTATTTCCAGCGAAGAAAATATCAACCAATTGGAACATTACCGGGACATCAGTGAAAAACTGGCCAGGGCAAGAATTGATGAACAAACCGCCACTCAACTGGCAGCAACAGGTAAAGCCATTGTTTGGGTAGACGGTGGATTGCATGCCACCGAAGTTGCCCACGGTCAAATGACCTCCTTACTGGCCCACAGGATAGCCACCGAGGAATCCCCGGAAATGAAAAAGATCCGTGAGAATACCATTGTGCTTTTAATGCCGATCATGAATCCCGATGGGTTGGATATCGTGGCTTCATGGTACAAACAGAACCAGGGAACGCCCTTTGAAACCACTAGGCCACCATGGCTTTATCACCATTATGTAGGCCATGACAATAACCGTGACTGGTTTATGAACAACATGCCTGAATCAAAAGCCGTGACCCAGGTGCTTTACAACGAATGGTATCCTCAAATTATTTATAATCATCACCAGACCGGGCCAAGTTGGACCCGTATTTTTATCCCTCCATTTGCAGATCCGGTCAACCCTAATATTCATCCCGGGGTAACAACTGGGGTCAACATGGTAGGCAGTGCCATGGCCAACAGGTTTGCCATAAAAAAGATGCCGGGTGCCGTTTCAAAAGTCATTTACAGCATGTGGTGGAATGGAGGGATGAGAACAGTCCCCTACTTTCATAACATGATCGGCATTCTCACCGAAACCAGCCATGCCACGCCAACCCCACGGTTTTATGATCCCGATTCGATTCCTAAATCAATTGCAGCCCGGCGCGGAGGTGGATATTCTACCCGTGGAACTGATGTGTTCTATGCTTATCCCTGGAAAGGGGGTGAGTCACATTTCAGTGATCCGGTTTCATACATGATCACCGCATCCATGGCCACCTTGAGACTGGCTTCAGACCTCAGGGAGCAGTGGCTTTACAACATCTACAGAATGGGCAGTGATGCCATAAAAGCTGCCGAATCCGATGGGCCTTTTGCCTATGTTATCCCCACGGAACAGTGGAACAGTGGAGAGGAATTGAGCTTGATCAACGTTCTTAAAATCGGCGGAATTGAAATTGAACAAGCTACAAAAGCCTTCAAAGCAGGGGAGGCTTCCTATTCAGCTGGCTCCTACGTGATCAAAGGCGCCCAAGCTTTCAGGCCATATTTATTGGACCTGATGGAAAAGCAAGAGTACCCCGACCGGCGGGTAAATGGCCAGCCGATAGCCCCCTATGACCTGGCAGGGTGGACATTGCCAATGCAGATGGGTGTTAAAGTAGATCGTATTGAAGAATCTTTTGAAGTAAAATCAATCCCAATCACCGCTGCTGTAAATACCAATTCAGGCAGTGTTCAAGGTAAAGCTGATTATGGATATATATTGTCCAACAGACCAAATAACAGCATCATTGCCGTGAACAAATTACTAAAAAATGGGGCTGAAATTTACCGGACAAGTGAAGACATTTCAAATAAAAATGATTCGTATCAGGCAGGTAGCTTTGTAATAACTGCTAAAGATGAAAATACAAGGAAACAAATTGAAGCATTATCCACTGAATTAGGATTGGACTTTAACGGGATCAGTGAACAGCCCAAAGGTATATCAAGCCTTAAATCACCAAAAATAGGTTTGTACAAATCATGGGTGGCAAATATGGACGAAGGCTGGACACGGTGGTTGTTGGAAAACTATGGTTTCGCCATTGACACCTTGCACAATGCTGACATCCAGGAAAAGGATCTATCAGCATACAATGCCATCATACTGCCCCATCAAGGAGCAAACCGAATACTTAACGGTCATAGTCCGGGTACCATGCCAGAAGCTTACATTGGGGGGATAGGCTTGGAAGGAACCCTGGCTTTGAAGAATTATGTGGCCCAGGGTGGTACTGTGGTTGCCTTGGACGCTGCCAGTGATTTTGTGATCGAACAATTTGGATTACCGATCCGAAATGTAGTGTCAAATGTATCTTCCAGGCAGTTTTTTATCCCCGGTTCATTGGTAAAATTGAATGTTGATACCAAGCGTCCATTAGCCTATGGGATGCAGCCCGAAGCAGCTGCTTACTTTGTACGCAGCAGGGCATTTGAAGTGGTGAAATTATCCAAGAAAGGTGAAGGGGGGCTAACTGAGCTCCCGGACGGACCAGCACCCAATGTTGAGATCATTGCCAGGTACAGTAAAAAGGATGTATTGATGAGTGGTTGGGCATTGGGAGAGAAAAAATTCATTGCTGGTAAAGCGGCAATGGTAAATGTTCCGTTAGGGCAAGGGAATGTCGTACTGTTCGGTTTCAGGCCACAATTCAGGGGGCAGCCCAGGGGCACCTATAAGTTATTTTTCAACAGCTTGTTGGATGTCAGTAATGATCAAATGAAGGAAACCCTGAACCAGCAGGATTAGTATTTGGAAATTAATTTGGGTAAACCTTATCCCGTTTTCTGTTCCTTCTCCAAGGCGATTGCTTTGGAAAATAGAATGTTGTTCTCAAGATGGATATGGAACATTAAATCATCTTCAAATTCTTTAAGCATTTTGTAGGTCAACCAAAAGGTGGCGCAAGCATCGGAAGGAAGATCAAAAGCATTGGTCAGTTCCCTGATTTGCTCCAGCTCATTACCAGCCGATTCATGCTCTGCTTTCATCATATTTATAGGATTGGCCACGGAGCCAAAAGGTGGGGTAATTTCCTTTCCAATTTTTGAGGCCTCTGTTAGTTGTTTTATGTATGGGAAAAGGATATTTTCTTCCTTGCCCATATGCAGCAACAGTTCATCACTCAATTGCATAAAATGGTCAATTGCCTGTACAGTTTCGGCGTGGTTTTTACCATGAGCCTTAACAACATCTTGTCCATTTTTAACTATTATAGGAATGTTTTCCCTTAAATAGGAGTGATGTTTTTCAACAATATGGTCAATCAACTGGTCGAGTTCCATATTATTGTAATCGATGCTTTTTGTGGATAGCTCTTGATCTTGGTCTGCTTCAAGTGCTTTAAAAGCGTTCATCAACTCATCTGTGGTCAGATCTTTTTCATTACAGGCATCTTCAAAAGTTTTATTTCCCTTACAACAGTAATCAATTCCATACTTTTTGAATACCGCGATCTTCCCAAAATCTTTTTTCACCATCTCTCCAACGGTTATTCCTTTTTCCAGTGATTGTAGTTCTGCATTTTGGTCCATAGAGTTTGTTTTTTTAGGTAATAATTTCTATTCATGAATGGCAATGAGCGGAATTTTAGTATTCAGCACCACTGCATTTGTTAGGTTCTTCTTAAACAGGTTAGAAAAATAATTATGATCCCTTGGGATGATTATCAATATGTCTGTATTCTCAACTTTTAAATGCTCACTAATTCCGATACTGAAATCATCACAGGATTTAAAATGAAATGAATGATCAACACCTTCAAAGATTTGATCAAATTCTTTTTGTGCTTGCAAGATATTATCGGAAACAGTAATATTCCCATAGCTTAGATTAAGAATTTGAATTTCAGCACTGAAATTGGCAACTAAATTCTTGATGAATTTAAAAATATTTGAATTCACTACTTTCTTATAGTCACTGGCCAGGGTGATTTTTTCTATCCCTTGAAAGGTAGATTTATTCGGTATCGCCAACACGGGGCATTTGACAGTTCTTATTACCTCCAGGGTATTACTGCCCCAAAAATCCCTAACATTTTTACTATTGGTAGTTCCCATTACTACCAGGTCTATATCTTTTTCTTCCACTGTCGATTCTATGGCCTGGGCAGTAAACCCTACCTCTGTCAAGAATTCGTGATCAATAATGTCATCTTTAAAAACCTCTCTTTCAAAATTCTCAAACTGTGCTTGTGAATAGTTCTCCAATTTAAAAAACCGTCTTCTGGCGACAATCAGATGTCCCTGAAGTTACAGAACTGACCTGGCTGCT
>CBDVAV010000370.1:0-5451 GCA_965372055.1 uncultured bacterium
ACTTTGGCCTTGATTTTGGAACTGGTTACTACCAGATCCGCCTGCTTTCCTCTTCAATGAAAAAAAATCGAACTCTTCCTGGGTTAGACTATATACTTGGATAGATAAAATATCTTCCGGTTGTAATCGATATTCAAAATCACTTAAAGTATAGGTTCTTAATACAGAATCCTTTGGGAATTGATCAGGGTCTGCATTTACATCATTCATTTGTAAATACTGGATCTTTTTATTGGGCACACATGAAGTTACCAAAATCAAAACGAGGATAATGGAATATTTGAGTGGAAATGTTTTTCGCAAGTGAGTTATTTGTAAAGGCTGATAGAGTTTACGCACTGCAAAGAAATTGGATATCGATCTATTTAACAAATTTAAAGAGGTTTTCCGGCACACCCCTGACCCCTAAAGCCTTGTCTGCCTCTGGAAGGGGGGAATCCACGCTGATCATCCTGGCAATCCTACCACTAGTTTTATTCTCTGTACAACATATGGATTCCCGTCTTCACGGGAATGACGTTCTGAATAAGCCTTTGTAAACCACGCTCAAACATTAGATTTCCGTCTTCACGGGAATGACGTTCTGATTTAAGACTACTATCGCACCCCCTAACCCCTGAAGGGGAAACCCGCCCACTTGCATCAATATGCAATCGAGACATTTCCAACACACCCTTTACACTTGAAGGAATATATTTACTCATGGTAATTGAAGACTTTAAATTTATTCTCCATGGCTAGTTTGTCTTTTTTTGCGAGTTCGAGATCTGATTTTACCATGTCCTTAATCAAGGTATCAAGATCATGAATAGGATTCCATCCCAACTTCTCTCTTGCTTTGCTGGCATCACCGATTAAACTATCCACTTCTGTAGGCCTATAGTAAGTGGGATCAATGTTAATGATCTCCTGCCCGAGTTTTATACTTAAACTGCTGTCTTCAATTGATTCAACAATTCCCTTTTCGTTTTTTCCTTTACCGGCAAAAGCGACAATAATACCTAACTCTTTAAATGTCTTGATTACAAATTCCCTAATGGAAGTAGTTACACCTGTTGCAATAACGAAATCCTCCGGCTTTTCTTGTTGGAGCATCAGGTACATGGCTTCAACATAATCCTTAGCATGCCCCCAATCTCTTTCCGCCTCCAGGTTGCCCAGGTAAAGTTTGTCTTGCATACCGAGGGCAATCCTTACCGCGGCCCTGGTGATCTTTCGCGATACAAAGGTTTCCCCTCGATAAGGCGACTCATGGTTAAACAAAATCCCATTGCATGCATACATGTTGTAAGCTTCCCGATAATTTACAGTGATCCAATATGCATATAACTTGGCTACACCATAAGGTGACCTAGGGTAGAATGGCGTATTCTCATTTTGTGGGACTTCTTGTACTTTTCCAAAAATCTCGGAACTTGAAGCCTGGTAAATTCTGGTTGTGTCAATCAACCCCAGAAGTCTCACCGCTTCCAGAATCCTTAGCGTCCCTATCCCGTCAGTATTGGCAGTGTATTCCGGGGTATCAAAACTTACTTTTACATGGCTCATGGCACCCAGGTTGTAAATCTCATCAGGTTGTACTTCCTGGACTATCCTAATTAGATTCGTGGAATCGGTAAGGTCACCGTAATGCAACTTAAAATGCACACTTTTTTCATGGGGATCTTGATAAAGATGATCAATACGGTCGGTGTTGAAAAGAGAAGCCCTACGCTTAATACCGTGAACCTCGTATCCTTTATTTAATAGGAATTCTGCCAGATAAGCCCCATCCTGTCCTGTAATTCCTGTAATTAGTGCCTTCTTCAATTTAATACAGATTGGTTAATAAAATCCTGATATACTATCTCTATGCCTTCTTGCAATGAAGTCTTATGTTGGTAACCCAGACTATGTAATTTAGATGAATCCAATAGCTTCCTGGGTGTTCCATCTGGTTTTGAGGTATCAAAGCTTAAATCGCCTTCAAAACCAATGATAATACTTATAATTTCAGCCAATTTCTTAATGCTTACTTCCTCTCCGGTGCCAACATTTACTATTTCAGGGGAATCATAATTATTCATCAAATATAAACAAGCCTCAGCCAAATCATCGGCAAACATAAATTCACGGAGTGGATTGCCCGATCCCCATATTTCGACTTGTGGTTTCTTTTCAAGTTTGGCTTCATGGATTTTTCGGATCAAGGCTGGCAAAACATGTGAATTTTGTAAATCGTAATTGTCACCATAACCATAGAGGTTCGTGGGCATCACTGAAATGAAATTACACCCATGCTGTTCATGATATGCCTGGCAAAGTTTGATCCCGGCAATTTTAGCAATGGCATAAGATTCATTGGTGGACTCCAGATAACCTGAAAGCAATGCATCTTCTTTCATTGGCTGGTCAGCAAATTTGGGATATATGCACGATGAACCAAGAAGCATCAGCTTCTCCACTTGATATTTCCAAGCAGCGTGGATCACGTTTGACTCAATCATCAGGTTATCATAAAGAAAATCAGCTTTGTAAGTATTATTGGCCATGATCCCCCCAACTTTAGCAGCAGCCAGAAAAACAAAATCTGGTTTATTTTGCTTAAAGAATTCATTTACTGCTTCCTGATTCCGTAGATCCAGCACAGATGAATCTTTTGTGGCAAGGTTATTAAATGAGTTCTCTTCCAAAACCCTAATAATGGCGGATCCCACCATTCCATTATGCCCTGCTACATATATCTTGGAATCTTTCTTCACAATCGAATTTTTAGCATCGTATTTGCACAGCTCCGCTTCCTCAGTCACATCCTAAGTAAGCAATTCCAACACAACCCTACCTAAGGGGCAATCCACTCACGCTCTCCCTGATCCCTGTAGCCTTGCCTGCCTCTGGAAGGGGGCAGCCTACCCGAATTAACATTAAAATAACCAATCTACTCCGTACTGCCCCAAAGCCACAAGGCTTTGTCAGTGTCGAGGGTAAATTTAAGTTTTATATATTCTGATCGGGAAAGCACCAATGTCCTTAGCTTTCTCTTTATCAATTCTTCTGCTTTTTTCACCAAACTCCTTAAATTATCTTGGTCAATCTCACCCACCAATACCAAGTCAATAATACCGGTATCCTTGCCTATAGCATAATCCCCGGTAATAAAGGCAAGGTGAACTTTGCCCAGCTTTTTAATTACTTTTTCAACTATTTTGTCCAACCCGAGGTATTTGTGTACAACACTTGTTAATTCGGGAAATAAAGGATGATCCACATTTGCACTAAATTCAATGGTTCTTCCTTTTTCCCTGGATTTCAAATAACCTGCTTCTGATAGTTTGTTTAACTCCACCCTTACCGCATTTGATGATTCGCCAAACTCGTCAGCCAAGCTCCTCAAATACGATGTAGAGTTCGCATTTGAGAAAAACTTCAGGAGAAGTTTTACGCGGGTTTTAGATGTGATTAATGACTCTAGCATCCTGATGGTTAGGTATTGGAATGACGAAATTATAAAAAATTTCTTTATTGAGTAATAAAATTACTCGAAATGTATGAAAATGTTTGGAATTATATCCCTTTCAAAATTAAAAGGTGACTTTTTTGAGCAGATTTTTTTCCAGATTAACCCGGATTGCCTGACCAATACTCTCAATAAGAACTGTGAATTTCAGATTTTTCTGTACTTGCGACAACATTCCTTCTGCTCCTCTCAAGGGGCCATCAATCACTTTAACCTTGTCTCCAACTTCCAAATTTTCCACGGATAATGATTCCAATAGCAATCCACTGGTGATAAACCTTTTTATGGTTTCCATCTCCTTATCCCGCAAAACAGCTGGTTTTCCGTTGTGTTTGATGTTCCAGGAAATACCTGATGTTTTCAAGATTTCAGGTATAGAAGATTCAAGGTCCTTGACGAATATGTACGAATTAAATAAAGGTACTTCGAGTTTTTTTTTGCGATCGCTCCACTGCCTGACCACTTTATTTAGTGGTAGAAATGAATCAAAACCACTTCTTTTCAGCAATGTGTCAACCTTTTTCTCTGCCCTGCTCTTTGTATAGAACACCAACCACTTCTTTTCCATAAATCTTGATTAAAATATAGATTTAAGAAACCCTTCCATTTCGTTTAATGGGATCATGTTTGGTCCATCGCTCAATGCGGCAGATGGATTGGGGTGTGTTTCGATAAAAAATCCATCAACACCTACTGCTTTGGCTGCTTTGGCCAAATAGGGTGCAAATTCTTTCTGTCCACCAGATGCCCCTCCCACACTCCCAGGTTGCTGAACACTATGGGTAGCATCAAAAATCACAGGGCTAAATTGGCGCATTACCGGCAATGAACGAAAATCCACAACCAGGTTATGATAACCATACGAAGAACCTCTTTCGGTCAAACAAATATTTTTGTTTCCAGTGTTTTTTGCCTTTTCAACTGCATATTTCATATCTTCTGGTGCCATAAACTGACCCCGCTTAATATTTATGCCTTTGCCTGAATTGGCTGCTTCAATTATCAAATCAGTTTGGCGGCAAAGAAATGCTGGGATCTGGAGTACGTCCACCACTGACGCAACATCGCTCACCTGGGAAGTCTCATGAATATCTGTTAGAATTGGAACATTTAATGTTGTCTTAAGTTTTTCCAGCAAGGCTAATCCCTCTTCAAATCCCGGGCCTCGATAAGAATGCACGGATGTACGGTTTGCTTTATCGAAAGAGGCTTTAAAAATATATTGAATATCGAGTTTTTGACAAATTGAGATTAGGGTTTCTGCTACTTGATGACAGATATCATAACTCTCGGCTGCACAAGGACCTGCAATCAATAATTTATTACCATCACCAACAGTTATATCATTTGTTAATTTTATTGATTGGGATTTTTTAAAACTCATCTTATATAGTTTCAATTAAACTTTTCAATTTGTCTTTTGCTGATAAAATCAGATCAGCTACTTCCCTGACCACGCCTTCCCCACCAGCGGAAGCGGTGACAATATCTGCCAATGGTTTCAGGTAATCCACTCCATCCGCAGGCACTACTGCCAAACCACATTGTTTCAGGATTTGAATATCTGTAATATCATCGCCAACATAAGCAATTTCCGAGTCGGACAATTTATACTCCGATTTCAATTTCTTGTATTTGCCACTCTTCTGGCTAACACCTTGGTAAAAAAAGTCAAGCTCAAGTTCTTTGCATCTTCGCTCTACAACTTTAGACGAACGGCCTGTGATGGCCCCGACAATAATTCCCGACTTTTTGAGTGGTTTAATAATTTGTCCATCCTTGACATTAAACCGTTTCATTTCCTCCCCATTACTGCTATAAATAATTCCTCCGTCTGTTAAAACTCCATCCACATCAAAGATCAAGGCCTTAATTCCCCGGGCTTTCTCAATAATTTTTCTGTTATATTTCTTGAGGATTATGTCCATTTAGCAATTTGGCACAAAGATAAACTT
>CBDVAV010000371.1:0-5450 GCA_965372055.1 uncultured bacterium
ATAATGACTGTTAATATCTTTCTGGAACCAAATTGAACTACTACCCGTTGACCTATTTTTACTCGATTGTTTAATTCATAAGGTAATCTGTATGTAAAAAGCTTTGGAATAGGAACAGGCAATATTACATCCAAAAAGTAAGTAACTCTTGTGTCGGAAATGGGTGTATTTAACTCTAATTGATTCAATTTATTAATAATTGGATGCTAAATTATGATTGTTTTATATAGAATAAAAGGTGTGTGAGTTTGAGTGTGAGTTTGAGTGTGAGTCCTCCTTCAATTCACTTCGGCGGATAAATGAGAGTTTGAGTTTGAATTGGGGATTGAGTGGGAGTTTGCAGTTGATCCGGGATTATGAGAATTTTGTTGAAGATAAGTTTGACGTATCAATCAGTTTACTGGGAGTTTTTTTCATCCAATTGATTTTTTATTGATTCTATCTCCTGACTAACATCAATTAGGTGCGCAAATTTTTCCAGCTTTTCCAAGGTAATGGAAAGAAATTCTTTATGCCGTTTAGATTCTGGATGAAAAGGCTTGTGCCTCAATGCTTTGCTGAGCTTGCCCCATTCAGAGATGAAGTCAGAAGTTCCTTTATCAAAGTAACAAGCGGCAAACTTTTCCCAAATATAATCCCTGGCTTCCTGGTTTGGATGAAGCATGTCCTTTTCATAAAACCGATAATCCCTAAGGTCGTCCATCATGATTTCATAAGCAGGGAAATATTCAACAGCATCAAAATTTGAGGCTAGTGTTTCAGATACAATCCTAAGGATGGCTTTACTTACACTGTTATCATTCAAGGATTCTTTCAAATGCCTTACCGGGCTTACTGTCAGAATGATTCTCCCATTGGGATTGACACTCTTAAAATCATTATGGAAATCTTCAAAATTTTGAATAATCTGTTTCTGGGAGAGCATCTTGCGGTTAAATTCACTTGCAGGTACTTTGTGGCAATTGGAAACTAATTTGTTGATATCTTTTCTTTCATAAATTATTGCTGTTCCAAAGGTTAAAATGACCCATTTTGTCATCGGTAGAATGATAGAAATCGAGTCGATGCACCTTTCAACCTGATCAACAAGGCTATCATGGGACAGGGCTGAGAAATCAGAGTGAATCTCGTAATTAAAATAAACATCATCGTTTTTAAGATAAGAATCAGGCAATGGATATTCCTTTTTGATGGCATAATCCAATAGTTTAAATATTGATAATGGATTGAACACCACACCAAATGGATTTTTTATCACGTTGAATTTATATTCGGAAAGGGCATCACCAATATTATCTGCAAAACATGAGCCCATTGTAAGAATTGGCTCGTTCAAAGAGATATTATGCTTGTTTTTTTCAATATCCAATTCAGTCCGGAACATTTGCTCATTGTTTAATTCATCACCCCTGGAGGTGTTATATAATTTTGAGATTTACCCCGAAGTTTGCTTGCAGGGTAGTTCATTTAAAGTTAGGGAAATCCTCAATAACAAAAAAAGCCACGGGCATTGGCCGTGGCTTATATCTTGAAACAGATCAGGTTATTCTGCAACAACCGTAAACCCAATTTCGTGCTTTACTTCTTTATGTAAGTCTAAAACTGCAATATACTCACCAATTTCCTTAACAGAACCGATAATTTTAATATCCCGTCTGTCAATTTCAAAACCCTTTTCTTTGAGAACGTCTGAAATTTGCAAGGGGGTAATGGCACCAAAAATTTTACCCTTTTCACCTACTTTTGCCCCTATCTCAAGTTTAACTTCCCCTATTGATTTTGCCACCGCTTCAGCATCATTCTTGAGCTTCTCGGCTTTATGTGATGCTTGTTTGATATTTTCAGCGATCATTTTTCTGTTTGATTCACTGGCTACAATTGCTACACCCTTTGGGATCAGGTAATTGCGCCCGTACCCACCCTTGACGGTTATCGTATCGTTCTTGTATCCGAGGCCCTTAATATCTTCTTTCAATATTACTTCCATAGATAATAATTATTTAAGTGAATCGGTTACGTATGGCAACAATGCCAGGTGTCTTGCCCTTTTTACAGCCTGGGATACTTTTTTCTGAAACTTCAGACTGGTACCTGTAAGTCTCCTGGGAAGGATCTTTCCCTGATCGTTTACAAATTTCAGTAAGAAATTAGGGTCTTTGTAATCAATATACTTGATTCCATTTTTCTTAAACCGGCAATATTTAGTTTTAAATTCGTCCCGGTTTAAAGGTTCGTTCATTAATGTCATTTAGCTGGCTCCTCCTTAGCCTTGGGTTTTTTGTTGAATGCCCCGCTTCTTCTTTTGTCATTGTAGGCAACAGCGTGTTTGTCAAGACTAACAGTTAAAAATCTCATTACTGTTTCATCTCTCCTAAATTCTGTTTCCAATGTTGCAATCGATTCGGGAGTTGCCTCAAACTCAAAAAGATTATAAAATCCAGTAGATTTATGATTAATGGGATATGCGAATTTCTTTAATCCCCACATTTCCTCATTGATCACTTTAGCTTTACAGTCTTTTAAAATTTTTTTGAACTTTTTTACAGCATCCTTCATCTGATCTTCAGACAAAACGGGATTCAAAATGAATACTGTCTCGTAATTGTTCATATTAATTTTTTAAATTTTAGGAGTGCAAAAATAGCGAATAAACTAAGAGTATCAAATATTGAAAGAAGGATTTCCCGGAATCATCTTTGAAGTTTCTAGTTCAGAGTCCAAAGATCATTTCAAATAATTAATTTGGTTAATGATTTTTAATCAATCCCTATTTTATGATAAAGCTCTCTTTCCCCATCAGGTATCCGTCAGTATAGATCTCCACGAAATATTGGCCTGTTTTGTATTCGCTCCCTTTATCATACAGATAGGAAATTTCTTGGTTTGTATTATCAAACAGGATATCCTTGCTCTCGGTATAAAACTCTTCTTTGTCCCCATGCATAAATGTCCCCGATCCACGGGCAACATCAAATAACACCTGGCCATTCTCATCAATTATTCGCATCAGAATGGTTTTTCCTTCGATAGGGGCAACGTTGTTTCTAGGTATGTTAAACTCTATCTTTAGGCTCTTGATTTGCCTGTTTCTAAAACTATCTTTCCTCTCTTTGCCAGCTTTACTAATAGCATAGATACCAAAATTTTCTGCCTTAAGCTGTGATGCCACTGCCACTTTTTCTTCCAATTGCTCTTTGTTTTGATTAAGTTTAGTGATTGACTGGTTTAATTTATTTGTCTGTTCCTTTAGGCCGGTGTTTTCGGTAAAAAGCTCTTGGTTGAGATCTTTCAACTCTTCTATCTCCACGTCTTTCATTTTCAACAATTGCTCATAGCCGTCCACCTTGTCCCTGAGTTCAATAATCAGGCTTCTGTTGGCTCTTCTTGTCCTTTGTAATTGGTTTCTTTCTGCTTCAATTGTTTCTTTTGCTATCAATAGTTCTTCTATGTCCCCACCCAATGAGTCGATTTCCTTGATCTTTTCATCGAGTTCCTCACTGATGTCAGCAAACCGGACGCGTGCATCTTCCAATTCGGTTTCATAAAATGCCTGCATCTCGATCTTTTCTTCACGATCCAGGTACCACTTTACACCATTAACAACCACGACAATTACAATGAAAGCTGTAATTAAAATCCTTTTATTGGATTTTTTTTCAGGTTTTTTCTCTTCCATTTTTTTATTTAGCATTCAATTACAAAAATATTGTCTTTTTATCGTAAAAACACTAATTAATGATACACGATGAAAAATTTTGGTCAGAAAGGTATCAAAATGGACTGATACCTTGGGACACGGGAGCTATTACAACACCGTTACAAACATATTTTGATCAGGTAAAGGATAAGGACTTAAAGATTCTCATCCCCGGTGGAGGAAACAGTTATGAAGCAGAATACCTTTGGAAGAATGGGTTCAACAATGTATTTGTAGCTGATTTGTCAGAAATACCCTTAAAAAACATTAAAGCAAGGTGTAAGAACTTGCCAGAAAGCAATCTATGGCAAATTGATTTCTTTGAAATTGAGCAATCCTTTGATTTGATTGTGGAGCAAACTTTTTTTTGTTCATTACATCCATCATTGAGAAATAGATATGCAGAAAAAGTCCATGAACTTCTTAATCCAGGAGGAAAGTTAATTGGGGTTTTATTTGATGATAAATTGTTTACAGATCATCCTCCTTATGGTGGTACCATAAATGAATATAAAACATATTTCAAAAGCCTTTATTATTTTAAGTGTTTTGAATCTTGTTACAATAGTATAAAGCCAAGGGCAGGGCGTGAGCTTTTTATCAATCTAGTGAAGATTTAAAATCAGAATTCCAGGATAAAATCTTTTTTTACCTCATCAGGATGGAAGAAAAGTATTCCGGCTTCGAAAAGATCAATGCTTAAAGTTACCAGGGGATTGGCCTTGATTTTCTTCCATGCTTCATGCATTTCATTGGACCAATGAATATCTGCTATCACGAACACGGTATCCTCATGTACCCTGGCCAGGCACATTTTAAAATATCTAAGCGTTGCTTCCTTTGTATGATTTGCATCAAAATACACAAAATCGGGTTTGTCGGAATTGCCCAGGATATATGAAAGGGTACGGCCAATATCACCCTTCATAAGCCGGATATTATTCACGTTGGCTGTTTTAAATGTTTTCTCAGCTACAGAGGCAGTGTTTTCACAACCTTCAAAAGTTACCAGTTTTACATCTTTGTTGGCTTTGGCCAAGTATAAGGAGTTGATTCCCAGTGATGTGCCTAATTCCAATATGCTTTCAGCTTCTACGTGATTGATTAGCCGGTACAGTAACCTTGATAGTTTTGGAGAACTTAGGCTATTTTCAGCAATGTCAAGTATAGTTCTTTCTTTTTCGGTGTTAACTCTTGAGCCGGCACCTAAATCGTTGATGGATATTAATGTTTGATCTTTCAGGTATTGTTCACGGATTTTCTCAGTCTGTTCGAAAGTTTCATCAGTTATGTCATTATTGATAACTTTGTTGTAAAGATCATAAATCTGGGGGGAATGAATGGAATGTTCTTCTATAGCGTCAAGCCAGTAAGATAAATACCTAAGGGATAAAAAGAGTCGTTCCAAGATTTCTAGTTCATCTTAAAAGGGGCTACCATGGTGAATTCCGGGATAAGAATATCAATTTGCGTGCCATCCACGAGTTTTTCCATCAGGTAAGTCCCATACATTTTTCCAATTCCAGACCTTAAGTTGCAACCAGAAACATATTGGTGTATCTGACCAGGTTCCAAGATAGGTTGCTGTCCAACAACACCTTCACCTTCGACTTCCCTGATTGAGCTGGTTAGATCATGAATATACCAATGTCTTCTAAGGAGCTTTAGGGTATGGTCACTGTTGTTCCCTATGGTTACCTGATATGTAAAAACATAATGGTATTGGCTTGGACTGGAATATTCTGATTGATAC
>CBDVAV010000372.1:0-5445 GCA_965372055.1 uncultured bacterium
AAAGGTTAATATTGTTTATTACTGAATGTTAATCTTCTAAAAGGTTCTACAAAGGAGGGCTTTCCTAATATGGAGTTGATTAAATTTCGACGCATATTCATCAAATTTGGTCGCATCGATTAGTACTTGGTATTTAGTATTAGATTGTGATTCTGGCATTAATTTTCCAGTATGATCGATCAGCGAAATCCCACATTCCAGTTAATATGTGATCCAGACCAGTTTCACACATTATTGGGATATACAATATTATTGGATTCAAGATTTTATACGGAGAAGCCAATTGGTAATGTTCCTGCAAAAAATGGCTAAAAATCGTTATTGTGGAGGAAAGAAATATTAAAGAATTTTGATGCTAGGTTAAATCTCGTTCTAGTTGCTAAAGGTGTAGGGGGTAAGCTTTAATCAGATTTTAGCTTTCCCCTTTTTTATTTGCAATTGACTTAAGCAGGCCAAATTCTAGTTCTAAAATCTGAACAAGGATTAGTTTAATAATACCAGGAAATTATTATTATGTCTAAATAATATGTTTTGAGTCATAATTGCCCGGGTTATGCCAAAATGTTTTTATTACTTAAATAATATTCTATAATGAAGGCAATAAATAATAGTTGCGAAAGAGTAATGTTGGTTGATGACAACGAAACTGATAATTTCATCAGCAAGCATATTATTGAAGTCACTGGATTTTCAGGTTCAACCGTGGTAAAAAATTCTGGGAAAGGGGCATTGGATTATATTGAAGAGAACATAAATGATTTTAATAAGCTTCCTGAATTGATTTTCCTGGATATCAACATGCCGATTGTAGATGGCTTCATTTTCCTGTATGAGTTTCAGAAATTCCCTGCCGATGTAAAAGGAAAATGCAAGGTCATCATCCTTTCAAATTCAGATAACAAAAAGGACATTGACAAGGTTATTAATAATGATCATGTCATCAAGTTTCTCACCAAACCTTTGACCGAACCAGCACTAAATGATTTGAGGTCAATACTAGTTTGACCGAATTTAGGAGCTGTGCAATAAGTCAAGTAAAGTCATTACCAGAACACTGGAATCTGCAACAATGGTTGCCGAGGATTGGTTTGGTGATGACCAATCCATCAGTAATTTCGAGTAATGGTGTACCCAGATTATCAATGCTTGATGCTAATTATTTACTACTGCTACTTGTCACCTACTATTTGCCCAGATCCATTAGTCCAAGCTCAGGATTCTTCCCTTTGACATCTTTATAGAAATCATAAATGACCCTAAAATCTGCCTTTTGGTCATCAGTTGGATGAAAAGGTTCTGCAAAAATTACTGCTTTCCTACCATAATCAAATGCCACCATTAATATTGGCACACCAGCTTTTTTCGCAATATGATAAAAGCCGGTTTTTAATTTCTTTACTTTTTTTCTTGTGCCTTCAGGAGCGATTCCTATTATAAATTGATCTTTGGAATTAAAAATATTGACTGTGGCTTCCACCAGGTTACTGGCCTTTCCCCTGTCCACGGGATAGCCTCCCAACCACCTGAAAATAAATCCATAAGGAAAACGGAAAAGCTCTTTCTTGCCCAAATACTTTGCCGTGATCCTTTCCTTGCTTCTGAACGCTAGTGCAGTTAAAAGATCCCAGTTTGAAGTGTGAGGAGCAATAAGTAACACACCCTTTTTTATTTCAATCGGGTAACGTCCTATGGTTTTCCATCCTGCCAGGGCTATATACAATTTCCAAAATAATCTCATCTTTTATCCCATTCAGGTTCAAAGTAAACAATAATCCATAAAAATCTTGTCCTGAAATTTCAACTTACTCACTGTTTCAACAGAATATTGAGATAATCTAAGCGAGATTACTTGTCAATATCCCTTTGAAAATTGACTATATTGTAAAGGGAATGTTGATAGTTGACTGAATGGATTATAGATGGGAAAATGTTTTAAACCGGGAAAATCAATGAAATTTACATTCTTCATATTACTTGTAATCATCAGTTTAAATACCCTCGCCCAGGTAGTTATCAAAGGTAAGATTTTAAATTATGATGGCCATTCACATATATGGTACTATCCAACCATCGAGGGAATCCATGTACCCTATTGGATTGAAGTGCAACCAACACCAAATGGTAAATTCAAAATTGAATATGAGAACAGTGGCTATGGTACCGTTAGATTTGGCTTTGAGCAATTACAATATAGGTTTTTCCATGATGAGGATTCAAAAATATACCTTGAAATCGACCAGCAGAAGATCAACCTTCCTCTCTTAAGTAAGAGAAATTATGTGATTAATTCATTTGTTACAATAAAGGACTCTGTTAAGCAGGCAGCTACTGTATTAATTAGAAGTGACTACCAACAAATTAATGAGTTTTACAATAGGAATATAAGGAGTAGTTTCATTTCTCCCCGTTCCGGCCCAAATATATACTCCAATCTATTCTATAAAGCACCAACTTCAGATAAAATACTCAGTATTCTTGATTCATTAATTCAACTTGAAATTAACCAAATAGGTAATATTGATATTTCCATTGATCCCGAAGAAAATGATGCAGGAAAGATTAATGAGGAAATTAAATCTTTTCTTAGCAACGAAGTAAAAGCCTTTTATGGAAGCATGTTTCTAAGTGGTATGCGTTCAAAAAGAAGAAAGCAGTCAAGGGCTTTATCTAAGGACACAGCTACAAATGTTAATCTTTATAACAGTGAATGGATGAATTTTATGGAGGCTTTTTTTCAAAACACTAAAGGTGCAATTGTTCCGACACCTAATAGCTATGATTATATTGAATTTATAGAATCCCTATCATTAGCACTTGAAGGATATAAGAGATATGATAATCCTGGATTGGATAAATCAATGGATGAGCACGTTATTGACAGATTGTTATATACAGACTCTACTTTTTTATTAGATAAAACGTCAGCATTTGCCTATAAACTCGGGGGTCTTCAAATTTATTTAAACAGCCAGTTGTTTTATTCCCCGGCACTTCTAAATGCTGTTAATGAACTTGAACAACAATATCCGGGGTCTGCCAATTTAGAATATTTTAAACCACAAATTGAAAAGCTTAGAAATTATATAAAGTCGTCATACGAGGATTTTAACAAGGCAGAGATAATAGAGAAAAATTATACCTCATTTAGGGATGTTATGGGGCTTTTCAAAGGCAGCAATCTGTTAATAGATATATGGGCTACCTGGTGTCATCCATGCATTGAAGATTTTAAATATAAATCTGCATTGGAATCATTTCTGGAAAACAGGCAACTTGACATACTTTATATTTCCATCGATAAAGTAAGATGGAAAGACAGATGGAGGAATAGCATAAAGTACAATGAATTGCAAGGGCATCATGTCCGCGCCAATGACGTATTGATTGCAGACATGTGGAAAGTTCTGGGAGGTTTTGTAGGTGCAATACCCAGATATGTGTTGGTTGATAAAAAAGGAAATATATTTATCAGTACTGCTGCCAGGCCAAGTGAGAATAATATTCTTGTGCAGCAAATATCGGATTTAATTGCGCAATCAGAAGGATAGAGTTGATGCAAGATCAAACAAAATATACCCACCCAGATATTGAAATAAACTAGTGGGATTTCTTTACACTGATAGGCTGAAAATAATTAATTTAGCTAAGTCAATTCAATGAAATTTACATTCACCATATTACTTGTAATCATCAGTTTAATTTCCCCAGCCCAAGTTATTATCCAAGGCAGGATTTTAAATTATGATGGTAAATCAAATGTCTATTACCGCCACACCTGGGGTGGTATTCACACGATAAATGAGAAAAGCGTTGAACCCAGACCTAATGGTGTATTCAGGATCAAATTTGAAAATGATGGATATGGCACGGTGAACGTGGGCTATAGGTTTTTAAGCTACAGATTTTTCGTTGACAGGGATTCCAGGATATTTCTGGAAATAGATCAGGATAAAATCAAATTCCCCAATCGCTTTTCAGGCCCGAGTGATGATGGAACAGACAGAGGATACATTCGTGATTCTGTCAAACAAGCCGCAACATTGTCCATACGAGGTGATTACCTGGAGGTAAACGATTTCTACAACAGGACCCTCAGAATTTCGTATGGATCGTTAATCTCCGTTAGCGGAAATCAACATTCCCGGCTAATTGCGGGACTGGAAACTCCTGATATGGTATTATTAACCCTAGATTCATTGGTACAAAGGGAGATTAATGAAATCAATCGGTTGAATATCCAACTTGAATTGGAGAACACCAGCTCAGAGAGTGTAAATCAGGAAATAAAGGATTTCTTAGTAAATGAAACCCGGGCCTATTACGGCATTGTATTTTTAAATGCTATGTTACTGAAAAAATATGAACAACTAAGAATGATAAATCAAGATTCTATGGCTTCATTAACGGTTTATAACAGCAAGTGGCAGCATTTGATTGATGCTTTTAATAATGATATGCATCAAAACCTCAATCCTGCACCCAATAGCTCCGACTACAATGAACTGGTAAGGATGTTGTCTTACATGATGAAATCTTATAAGGAATATAACCACCCCCATATTAAGTCCGTGGAGGATGACATATATGAGAAATTACTAAGTCCTGACTCATTGCTTTTCAACGATCCAGGGACGGTTATCGCATACAGGCTGAATTGGCTGCACATATTTCTTAACAGCGAAATGTTTTATTCCCCTGCCTTGTTGGATGCGGTCTATCAATTACAATTTCAGTATCCCGACTTGGCGCATTGGGGATTGCTTAAGCCGCTGATCGAGAAGCTAAAGGCTTCCATACTTTCTGCGGGTATGGATTATGATAAAGCCATAATAATTAAAACCCATTATACTTCCTTCATGGACCTGATCGGACAATTTAAAGGGAAAAATCTGTTCATAGACATTTGGGCTACTTGGTGTGGCCCTTGTGTTAAAGATTTTCAGTATAAGGATGTAATTATGCCATTTGTTGATGATCAACAACTCGAATGGCTTTATATCTCTATTGATAAGGCACTGTGGAAGGATCGATGGAAACAGAGTATCAAGTACAATGAATTGCATGGGCATCATGTCCGGGCTAATGACGTATTGATTACTGACATGTGGAAAGTTCTAGGGGGTTATGAAGGTGCAATACCCAGATATGTACTGGTTGATAAAAAAGGTAATATTTTTATCAGTACTGCTGCCAGGCCAAGTGAGAGTGATATCCTGGTTCAGCAAATATCGGATTTAATTGCGCAATCAGAAGAATAGAGTAATGGTGTAGTCATTTATCATCCGGGTTAATAATATCGCCATAATCCACAATCGATAGTATTGAGATGTTCAACCCTGATTCTGCACAATTTTGATTTGAATTTTCCTATCTTTTACCCCGATTTGTTAAAACAGATACCATGATACTTAATACCCAAAAATTTCTTTTACTCGTTTTGATCTC
>CBDVAV010000373.1:0-5432 GCA_965372055.1 uncultured bacterium
AGCCCCAAACCCGAAGCCCCAAACCCCAAACCCCAAACCCGAAGCCCGAAGCCCGAAACCCGAAACCCGAAACCCCAAACCCGAAGCCCCAAACCCCAAACCCGAAACCCGATTTCTTGTAAGAAAATTCCTATAAATATTCGGGAAGATTGCCTACATCCAATTTCGTTTACCAGTATTAATTTTATACTTCCATTTATTTTAGAATCACAAAAAAGATATGGAAAGTGGGCAGATAGAAATCCTGTTAGGTGATGATCATGAAAATATAAGGGCCAGCATCAAGGCACTGCTTGAAGATGAACCCGATATAAATGTCGTTGGCGAGGCAGAAAACGGGATCCAGGTTATCTCATTAATAAAGTCATTGCCTGTAGATGTTGTCTTGTTGGATATAAAAATGCCAATCTTGGATGGTTTTAAAACCATGGAATATTTAGTGGAAAAGTATCCCGACATCAAAATATTAATGCACTCAATTATGAATGATAAAGTAGTGATTTCCAGGGCAAGGGAACTCGGTGCCCATGGATACTTGGTCAAGACATCCTCATGGGAGGAGATGCTTGAGGCAATTAGAAGCGTGGTATCGGGTAATCTCTATTTTAAAGAAGAAAATATCGCCGAAGGATAATACACTTGAAGCTTTTAACCATGTCCGAATTAAAAATGAATATTAAACTCAAAGAAATCAATGAAGCAATTTCCTCGCTGAATACTATTGATTTTCCCACCAGGGACGATGCTCCTGACACTGGTGAACTCCTTGATCAAATTGCAGATGGCCTTAATAAACTTGCCCGGAGCTTAAAAAAGAGATCTGGTTCAGCCAAAGCAATTAAAAGTGGTCAATCGAAGAAGCCGATTACATCAAGTGGATATGATATTAATGGACACCCTACTGGGAGCAAGAACTTATTGCTGGATATCCTTGACAGCATGGATATTTTCGTGGGGCTATATTCCCTGGATGGCATATTATTGGAAGCCAACCGGGCTCCTTTGGAAGCTGCGAATATTAAAAGGGAAGATGTGATTGGCAAACTCTTTATCGACACCTATTGGTGGAATTATTCCAAAGAAGTACAAAACAGGTTGGCAGATGCTTTGGCCCGGGCGGCAAAAGGTGAAACTGTTCAATATGATGAGCAGGTCAGGGTAGCTGAAAACACCTTTATAACCATTAATGTAAAGTTTGGCCCCTTGTATGATGACAATGGAAAGATTTTTCGCCTTTTAGGTTCCGCGGTCAATATTACTGAACGGAAGAATATGGAGATTAAACTCCGGAAGAAAGAATCCATTCTTAATGATCTGGAAAAATTGGGAAGTTTAGGAACTTTTGAACGGGACTTGTTAACGGATGTTGCCAGCATGTCTGATGGGTTTCTTAGAATATTTGACCTTGAGCCAAGTAAGTCAACCGTTCAGGATGTAATGGATAAAATACATCCTGATGATCGACATATCCTAATAGAACTTTTACCAAAGGTACCTAAATTGAAAGAACCTTATGTTGTGGAATATCGCATAGTGCATAATGATGGATCAATAAAAAATGTACAGTTGCGAGGTGACGTAGAAAGGGACAAGAATGGGAAACCCATAAGAAGTGTTGGCATGTGCCAGGACATCACTGATGTCAGGAAGGCTGAAGAAAAGGCCAGGGAAAGCCAAACCAATTACAAGCACCTGTTCGAGAGTGCCAATGATGCAATTTTTGTGATTGATACCAAAACAATGAAGTATATCGACGTCAATAAGAAATGTGTTGATTGGCTTGGGTTTAGTAAAAAGGAATTGTTAAAGATGGGTCTTAAAGACTTGGCAACGCCGGAATATGAAAAGGAAATCCATGAAAATATCAAGAAAATAAAATCAAGGAAAAGCACCGTATTTGAATTTGAATTTAACTCGAAAGATGGTAGGATAATGCAGGGTGAGGCTAGCATATCCCTGGCAATGATGGACGGAGTGGAGAGGATGTTGGTATTTGCCAGGGATATTTTCCAAAGGAAGAAAATTGAAGAAGAAAAGAGTATGCTTACTTCAATTGTTGAGCATAGTGGAGACTTTATTGGCCTGGCCTCCATGGAGGGTAACGTAAAGTTTATTAATAAATGGGGAAGGAAGCTGATTGGATTGTCAGAAGAGGAAGATCTTACTACAAGAACTATCTATGACTTCCTGACAGAGGAAGCCATCAAAGTATCATCTGAAATTGAAATGCCAGCAGTGCTCAAGAATGGATACTGGAAAGGAGAAAGCACTTTGATGCACATAAATACAGGGAAAACCACTCCAGTAAACATAAATTCGTTCGTGATCAATGATCCCCTTACTGGTAATCCTCTGGGATTGGCGACTATCCAAAGGGATATCACTGAACGCAAAGCGGTAGAAAGCAAAGAAAAACAATATTTTGAAGAGATTGCCCTCCAGGCATCACTTTTGGAGCAAGTCCATAACGGTATAATTGTCATTGATTTATCCAACAAGATAATTTATTGGAATAAATACGCTGAAGAACTTTATCAGTGGACTGCCGAAGAAGCGATCGGTAAAGATATTGTAGACCTGCTGTCACCTGAGGAACTAAAAATGCAAGTGTATAAAAACATTGAAGCCCTCGCTAGGGATGGGCATTGGGAAGGTGATTTTGACGTTAAACGAAAAGATGGAACTACTATTCCTGCTAAAATCATAAATAGTTATTTAATGAATAAAGAGGGCGAAAAAATCGGTTTCATTGGGATCAGTATGGACATAACAGGGCAATTAGAGTTGAAGAAAGCAGAAGAAAGCCTGCTCAATTACGGAAATATTATCGATGAATCACTCAACGAGATCTATATTTTTGACAGGAAATCACTCAAGTTTATACACGCTAACCATGGTGCCCTTAAAAACATTGGATACACAAAAGAGGAAATAAAGAGACTGACCCCGGTAGACCTCAAGCCGGAATTCACCAAGGGATCATTTAAAAAGATGTTATTGGAACTTGAGGAAGATACTAGGGATAGACTAGTATTCAAAACAATCCATGAAAGAAGTAATGGGACTTTGTACCCCATAGAAGCACATTTGCAAAAGTCCACCTTCCTTTTTGTACCGGTATATATTGCCATTGTCATTGATATTACTGAAAGGAAAAAGCAGGAAGATAATATCAGGAAACTTAACGAGACCCTTGAGTTAAGGGTAAAAGAAAGGACTGAAGAACTGGAATCTTTCAGTTATTCTGTCTCGCACGACCTTCGGGCACCATTACGGATAATCATGGGCTTTTCGAAGATGTTAGATGATTATGGGATGGATAAAGAAGGAAGGCGATTGATTGATATCATTAATTCAAATATCACAAAAATGGACTACCTGATCGAGGATCTTCTAAAATTCTCGAAGCTGGGTCGTAAAGAAAACAAGATTGTGGCATTTTCAATGCAAAAACTCACAAAATCAGTAATCCAGGATCTCAAAGAACAGAATAAGAAACGGACTTTTAAATTGATGCTGGGAGAATTACCAGATACAGTTGCTGATCAGGCCATGATCTACCAAGTGATGATAAACCTGCTTTCCAATGCCTTTAAATTTACCGCTGGCAAGAAGAAAGCTGTTATTGAAATCGGCAGTTTTAACGAAAATGGTACCGTTGTTTATTTTGTAAAAGATAACGGGGTGGGATTCAATATGAAATATAAGGAAAAATTGTTCGGGGTATTTCAAAGGCTCCATTCGGAAGAAGAATTTGAAGGAACAGGTGTGGGGTTGGCTATTGTACGCCGTATAATTTCAAAACACAATGGCAAAATATGGGCCGAGAGTGAATTAAATAAAGGGACTACCATGTATTTCTCACTGAATGATGAAAGATAATTAATATGGACAATAATATAAAGTTGATGAGAAACCAAAAGGAAGTAGAGCTATTGTTAGTGGAAGATAATGCACACGATGCCGAATTAACTATGAGGGCATTGAAAGATAAAACCAGAATATTAAATAAACTCACTTGGATGAAGGATGGTGAAGAGGCCTTGGATTACATTTTTAGCAAGGGAAAATATTCAGGCAATAATGGTATAACCAGCCCAAAAGTTATCCTGTGTGATCTCAAAATGCCAAAAGTAAGCGGTATCGAAGTGTTGGAGAAGTTAAAAAGTGACCCGAAGACTAAAAATATCCCGGTAGTGATGTTAACCAGCTCAAACCAAGATATTGATATAGATCGATGCTACGAACTTGGGGCCAATTCATACATAGTCAAACCAGTAGGATTTGAAAATTTCATGAAGGCGGTAAAAGACATTGGGCTTTATTGGCTGTTATTAAATGAAACAAATTAATTATCAGTGATGACTCAATCGTAAATGGATAAAAATCTCAACATATTGATATTGGAAGATAGCCCGAAGGATGCAGAATTATTGATCAAGGAATTAGGGCAGGGAAACTTCAGATTTGTAACCAAAAGAGTTGAGACCAAGGAGGAATACATTAAACAAATTGAGAGCTTTTCACCTGACCTCATCCTCTCTGATAATTCACTTCCCGCGTTTAATGGCTTTGAAGCCCTGAAAATAGCTAAAGTTAAGTGTTCGGATATCCCATTCATTTTTGTTTCCGGCATTATTGGGGAGCAGAAAGTTGTAGAACTTTTAAAACGAGGTGCTAATGACTATGTATTAAAGGACAGGTTGTTCAAGATTAACCAAGCAATACAAAGATCACTAAATGAAGCGAAGGAAAAAAGAGAGCGAAAACAAGCTGAAACAGAGCTTCAGCAAAAAAACAAAGAACTTGAGCTCTTTATGTATAAAGCTTCCCATAATTTCAAAGGACCTACCGCGACAATTGCAGGGATAATAGACCTTGCCAGGATGGAGGTAAAAGATAAAATGGCGAAACAATACTTCAACCTTATAGAAAATAGTATTAACAATCTCAATGAAACCCTTAGTGGATTACTTAACCTGACAAAAGTACGACAATCTGAATTTTCCCTTAGTAAAATAAATTTAAATGAATTGATTGATGAGATAACTGCCCGTTTGAAATTTTTGCCTGGATTTGATAAGTTCAGAATTGAAAAAGATATTAAACTGCCTGGCCCAATTTATAGTGACAGGTCACTGCTTTCATCAGTGTTACAAAACCTTATTGAGAATGCTTTCAAATATAGAAAATTAAAGAGTGATGCATATGTTAAGATTTCCGTTGAGCAACATAGTGATATTATTGTTGAGGTTTCTGATAATGGGTTGGGGATTGAGGAGAATTTGGTTCCAGGAGTATTCGATATGTTTTTCAGGGCCAGTCAAAATTCCAGTGGTGTGGGCTTAGGCCTCTATATTGTAAAACATGCAATTGATAAATTGAAAGGGGCAATAAAAGTCAACAGTACCATAGGTCAGGGGTCTGTCTTT
>CBDVAV010000374.1:0-5406 GCA_965372055.1 uncultured bacterium
ATTCCTCATGATTTGCACCGTAACCATAAATATCTTCCTTCCAGGCCACCATATCATAGTATTCACTACCATAGTCTGGGCTCTTGGAATCAGTAATATCCCTGATTGGGTGTAAGATCAGGAGATCCCATTGATCCCCTTGGCTGTGGCGCATCATCACTGGCTCATCTTTTCCTGAAGATTTCGCCTCTGCAATTTCCTTTTTATAATAGTCCATTAAGTCAACCAATCGACCTGGTGCCGCCCTCACTATTGAAGTTTTATACATGCCTTTGGTCTGGCAATAACCTGGAATTACTGCTAAAATGCTCAATAGCAGTACTGAAAATACTTGCTTGTGATTAATCATAAGTAAATATAAATGAGATAATTGATTTGGTATAGTTAAAGTTAATTTGGATACCAGGTCCTAAGTCTAACCTCGATGGATCCATCACCCTCATTAACCAGGGCTTTGAACTTTTCTACATCGCTGAATTTTCCTTCCCCTCCCCGGTAATGAAAAGGGTAAACCACCTTTGGCTTAAATTCCAATACCGCACTGGATGCTTGGTCAACATCCATGGTATAGGGCATGTTCATACATACAAACGCAATATCAATATTTTTAAGGCTTCGCATTTCAGGAATGTCTTCCGTGTCACCTGAAATATAAATCCGGGTGCCGGCAATGGTCAAAACATAGCCATTGCCCCTCCCCTTAGTGTGTCTTGAATCTTCATCTTGTGGCATATTATACATCGGTAATGCTTTAATATTGATGCCGCTAACCACCATATCAGCCCCATTTCCGATGGTAACAATTGCACTTACCTTATCATTATAGTTTTCAGGAAATTTCTCTTTAACCGCCTGGGGTACTACCAAAGTACTGTTAGCAAGATTTAATGCATCCAGGGTTTCCTGGTTATGATGGTCCCCATGGATATCGGTTATCAATACAAGGTCTGGGTCTGGTAATCCAGCAAAAACCTCTCCCCCTCCATAAGGATCACAATAGATGGTTTTATCCTGCCATTGGATGGCCAATGTACCATGTAAAATAGGGTATATGGTAATATCGCCATCGTTGGTTTTGAATACATCACTTTCTCTCTGAGCAATCGATTGAGTAATTGCTAATACTATTAACGAGCCTAAAATTATTATCTTTTTCATATTGGTATAATTTCCCGAATTTAGATTTATTCGACTTCCCATGCAATCCATCCGTATAAAAACTTATCTCTTCTGAATTAAATTTATTATCTTAAATGAATCTAGCACCAACATCACTAAATAATACTAAAATGAACAGGGTTTATAAACGTTCCGGTTTAATCATAATAATGGTTTTCCTCTTTCAATCAATGGCAATGGGGCAAATTCCACCGAAAGACCACCAAATAAAGGCTGCCTTACAAGCAGTACCTGAGGCAATGCGGGAAGGGGCAACAGTTATGGGGTACAATGACGGAGGAAAATTGGTGACACTTAAAGAGGGATCAAACCAGATGATCTGCCTGGCCGACGACCCAAACCGTAATGGATTTAATGCCGCCTGCTACCACAAAGACCTTGAACCTTTCATGGCAAGAGGCAGGGAATTACGTGCGGGGGGCATGAAGAGAAATCAAGTTATTGACAAACGTGAAGAGGAAGTAAAAAGTGGTGCTTTAAAAATGCCAGAAAGTCCATCTACCTTGCATATTTTGTACGGGAACGATGCTAAATATGATCCGGAAACGGAAGAAGTCACCAATGCATCAATTCGATGGGTGATTTATATTCCCTATGCCACCTCGGAATCTACAGGTTTGCCTACTTCGCCTCCATTTCCTGGGGCTCCCTGGATTATGGATCCAGGAACACATACAGCGCATATTATGGTGACACCGCCAAAGAAATAAGATAGGAGATGTTTATGGTTTTTCGTTTATCGTTAATGGCGTTGAAGTGTAAAAACACGATACCCAAAACGTAAAACGCTTTAATCATACTATTGGCTACTGGTCAAACCTTGCGGCTTCAGCTATCTTTTTAAGCTCACCAGAATTGTACAACTCTAAATATCCAACCACCTCCATTTTTATCATCTTCCTCCCTTCCAATTTATGGAAAATACTTATTTTTGCTTCTTTATTAATTTAATTATATAAAATCAGGCAAGAACAAAAATCAATTTCGGTGAAGATGGAGGTAAAGATGAATTTTGCATTGATAATGCTATTGTTTTTTTTGAGTTACGCAAAGAGTTCTGCACAGAAGATATCAATTGGAGAATCCATCAATACTGATTTCGTGGAATATGCCCCCTCCATTAACGCCGATGGAAAAACCATGATTTATCAATCCAATAAGGATGGAAGATATAAATTATACATAACTCATAAAGATGGGAATGGTGTTTGGAAGGATCCAGTATCAATCGACGCAATCAATGATTTTGGAAGTGATAATGACCTTATCGGCGGGCCAAGTATATCCTATGATGGCAATTACATCTATTTCTTTGCAAGTTTTGATGGAGGATTGGGAGCTGAAGACATTTATTATTCGGAAAAGCAGGGAGATTCCTGGGGTGATCCTGTGAATATCGGAGCACCTATAAATTCAAGGCAATACGAAGGATTTCCCTCGATTTCTGCAGATGGCAAAAAGCTCTATTTCATGAGATTTTCAAGGAGCCAGCGATATGAAGGCAAATTCTGCTATCAACTCTACGTTGCAGTAAAAAACAATACTGGTAGATGGGGCCGCCCTGCAGCATTGCCTGCCCCTATAAACAAAGGATGTGAGAAATGCCCCAGAATTATGTCTGATGATGAAACTTTGATCTTCTCTGCCATCCGCGGGGAATCAACTTCAAAGAATAACTTTGATCTTTATCTTACCAGAAAACTAGCTTCTGGGAGATGGACAGAACCGGTGGCCATGGATTATATCAATACCACTGCAGATGAAATTTTCGGGAGCGTTCCGTCCACGGGAGACATGCTGTTCCTGAACATACAAGGCGAAGTAAGTCAGGATATATTCACCGTGCCCATCCCCAAAGAATTAAGGCCTAAAATGGTAATTAACGTGCAGGGGAAGGTAACTGAATCGGGATCAGGGAAACCATTGGGAGTATCTTTTATCATAATACAAGATAACGATACATTAAATACTGGCGGATTATCAAGTAATCCTTTCGATGGAAATTATACGGTGGTTCTGACCCAGGGCAATAAGTACAAAATAGTGGTCACTGCACCTGGGTATGATCCAAAGTCCTTCGAGTACAACTTAACTAATTTGGAAGATTACCAGCTTTTTGAAAATGATATTGAACTCGACAAGTATCTAGGTGAAATGCAGCTATTCATTACCAATGAAATTTCCAGGGACACAATCCTGGCCAGTGTATCTATCAATGACTCAAAGATCGGTCAGCAAAACAGGGCTTATTCCTTTAAAGTGGAGTATGGGGAAAATTACCAGGCAAAGGTGATTAAACCTGGGTACAAACCGTTGTCACAATCTTTCAAACTACAAGGCGGTATTTTTGATAAAGTAATTAGCAAGAAAGTCATTCTAACACCGGTAAGCCCCACATTAAATATAATTGTGGTGGACAAAGAAACCGGAGATCCAATAAAATCATACCTGCAATTATCCAATCAAAGTAAAAGACAAACAGCCTTCAAGGGTATGATGGAAACTGGCAATTACGAATCCGGACTTGAATTTAATACCCTTTACTCCTACCGTATCACGCGTCCCCGGTACTTTTATCATCAGGATACAATTGATTTAAGAGATGTTTATCATGGGCGCTCTGTAAGGAGAACTATTGAACTGATCCCTTTAAAGAAAGGGGCAAAATTGACATTGAACAATATCAATTTCGAGATAAACTCTGCTGCCCTAACTGATTCATCAAAAATTGAACTCGACAATGTATTTAATCTGTTAAAACAGAACAGGAATATTGTCCTGGAGATTGCCGCCCATACAGATGATTCTGGAGATGCCTCCTATAATATGAGCCTCTCAAGGCAACGTGCCAGATCCGTGGAAGAATACCTTATTTCTAAGGGTGTACCTCAGGCCATGCTGGCTTCCAAAGGTTATGGGGAATCGGTGCCGCTTGTCCCAAATACTTCTGAAGAAAACCGGGCACGCAATCGCAGGGTAGAGTTTATTGTTTTAGAGGTGAAGTGAGGGTGACGCTTTCATTCTGCATCCTTCCCATTTTTGTGATGTGAATTTTTTTGGTTGTTGCTTGGCTGGCTTGATAATTTGGTTTTATTTAAATATCCGGAATAATCTGAAGGATGAAGTCCTTGAATGTTGATCACTCGACATAGCCGAGGTTTGTGAGGGGTCATTTTATTCCTTTTAGTTCTTTGATCTCCTTTATAAGTTGTTTTAGGGTATTGTTGTCAATGTCGGATAGATCTGATTTGTCGTAAATTGTCAATAGATATATTTCATTATCAGCGGTTATCAAATATGTAATGATTCTGGCTCCCCCGCTTTTTCCTTTTGCTTTGCTTGTAATTGCCAGTCTACCTTGTAGGTGTCTCCACCTAAACTTGTTCCCAATCGTGGTTTACTTGAAAGTTCTTTCTCAAATTTCCGGAGGTAGGTAGGTAAGGAGCGGTATTTCTTGATGAGCCTTTTAGATTCTTTTTTGAATCTTGGAGTAGGGATAATGCTATATTTCATTCAAGAATTCTGACAATGTTTGCTTCTTGATCTTTCCGGTTTGTAACTTATTGACTTCTCCAAATGCTTCGGTCAGGTCGGATTTTAATTTGAGGGTTTGTTCGTATTTTTTCATTTTGCCAGCAAATTTCTTCCAATTGGACCATGGAATTTGAACTGCCTTGATGTTTCCATTCTGGTCGTTCAGATATTGTACGCTCAATTTCATACTTCAAAGTTAAGCAATTTCCTGGGCACCTGCATGTACCTATAAATACGCGGCTTCTATCAACAACCCAAAGCTAAGAAGGGTGTCAGGAATAATAGTTTTGGTAGTGAAGTGAGGCTAACTCTTTCATTCTCTTTACTGCTATGTTTTTTTGTATTAAACTTTTTTGGTTGTTGGTAGGCTGGCTTATTATTTAAAAATCAGGTGGAAACACCTGACTTCACTTATTCATCATCTTAAATGAATCCCAAGGGTATAACCCGGCCATAATTGGTAAGCTAGTTTATTTGATCTTTTCGAAAAGACCTCAAAAGGGTTTTCCAGGTTATCGATGGATTTATGAAGATATGTATTTAGCGAAATGCCGCCAAATAGATAAAATCCCTTCATTCGTCTGCCATACTCAGCATGTAACTTGGTTAACAAGCTAAGCCGTGGCTCAATTTTTTCTTTTCTGTTGATATGTAAAAACCTTATCCCCAGGCTATAGAATCGTCTATTGTTCC
>CBDVAV010000375.1:0-5387 GCA_965372055.1 uncultured bacterium
ACAAACACCTTGCTTTCTTCAATCATTTTGTTCACTTCTACCGAAACGATATTTATATGATAGGAAATACGCTCAATTGCATCTTTCAGATATTTAGTGTCAATACCTAATTCTTTTTGACCTCTGGCATTTTCAATAAGTTTATTTTGGTGGTTTATGGAGGCGGGAATGATTTGGCTAAGGGCAATTTCACCCATAATCCTGGAGTCAATTTGCACTTTCATTATATAATCCTCCAACCTGATCTCATTCCTTGCCTCAAGCTCATCTAGTGAAAGGATATCATGCCTTTTATATAATGACACTGACTCCTTTGTTAAATAACTATCTAAAGCCCTGGGAGTGTCTTTTACATTGGACAAGCCACGTTTATCAGCTTCCGTTACCCAATCCACAGAATAGTTGTCACCCTCAAAACGGATTTTCTTAGAGGCCTTTATGTACTTCCTGAGAATATTAACTATGGCTATTCGTTTCTCTGCGCCATTCTTAATTTCCCTGTCCACTTCATTTGCAAATTGCGTCAACTGATCGGCAACTATCAAATTTAGCACTGTCATTGGTGCAGCTACATTTTCATCTGAACCAACAGCCCTGAATTCAAATTTATTGCCAGTAAAAGCAAATGGGGAAGTTCTGTTCCTATCTGTGTTGTCCAAACTAATTTCAGGAATTTTATCTATGCCCAATTTCATGTACATGTTATCCCCTTTATCGATCTTAACATTTCCGCTTTTTTCAAGTTCATCCAATACATCCGATAACTGAGTCCCGATAAATACCGAAATAATGGCTGGCGGGGCTTCATTTGCACCCAAACGGTGGTCATTCCCGGCAGAAGCTATACTTGCCCTAAGAAGATCTGCATGATCATGCACCGCTTTTATGGTATTGACAAAAAAGGTGAGAAATTGCAAATTTTCACGGGCACTGCTCGATGGGGACAATAAATTCACTCCAGTATTTGTCCCTAAAGACCAATTATTGTGTTTGCCATTTCCGTTTAATCCATCGAAAGGTTTTTCATGGAATAAAACTTTAAGGCTATGTTTTTCAGCCACACGGTTCATAACTTCCATTAGTAGCTGGTTATGATCAGTAGCTACATTAATATCTTCATATACCGGGGCAACTTCAAATTGGCTGGGTGCCACTTCATTGTGCCTGGTACTTACTGGAATTCCCAATCCGAGGCACTCTATTTCGAAATCCTTCATAAAATTATAAATACGGCTAGGAATTGAGCCAAAATAATGATCATCCAATTGTTGACCCCTGGCCGGGTTCCTGCCAAAAAGAGTCCTGCCTGATAACACAAGGTCAGGTCTTGCAGTATACAAAGCCTTGTCTACCACAAAATATTCCTGTTCACAACCTAGTGAAGCGTTTACCCTGCTCACATTTCGATCAAAATATTGGGCAACTCTTGTGGCTGCTTTATCAATAGTCTCCATGGCTTTGAGCAAAGGGGCTTTATAATCCAGTGCTTCTCCGGTATAGGACACGAAAACGCTGGGAATACACAGTGTCCTTCCAAATATGAACAGTGGCGAACTTGGATCCCACGCTGTGTACCCCCGGGCTTCAAAAGTACTACGGATACCGCCATGCGGAAATGAAGAGGCATCTGGCTCTTGCTGAACTAATGTGCTTCCTTTAAACTCCTCAATTCCTGTTTTGGAATTATAAAAAGCATCGTGCTTTTCTGCCGTAGCCCCGGTCAATGGTTGAAACCAATGGGTGTAATGAGTAGTCCCTTTGTTAATGGCCCAGCTTTTTGCGGCTAATGCTATTGCATCAGCTGCTTCAGTATCGATTTTTAGACCTTTACTGATGGCTTTGGATACCTTCTTAAATACATCGGCAGATAAGGCAGATCGCATTTGATCCAATCCAAAGGTATTTTCACCAAAATAATCAGAAACTTTGTCAGACGGGGGGAAAACCCTGTCTGTATCACGCTTGGAAACTAGTTCTAAAGCGTTAAATCTCAATTTTGACATTTATTTATAGTTTATAGTTGTGAATTGATGGCAAAATTAAAATTTTATATGATCTATTCCCAACATAGCCCTTATATTTATGATGAAAATTATTTTAAAATGTTATTTTGCAACTTTGAGCCTTATTTTTGACCCAACATTAAATATTTATCAAAAAATAATAATAAATAGTATCACCCACATTTCTGAAACTGATTTGTTTTTACAACCAAGATTTTGGCACTGTTTCACCTAATGGATACCTTTGCATTTTCTTATGAAGAAAGTAGCTTTTTATACACTGGGCTGTAAACTCAATTATTCTGAAACTTCTTCGATTGCAAGAATTTTTGAGGATGAAGGATATGAAAAAGTCGCATTTACAGATTCCCCGGATATATTTATCATCAATACTTGTTCCGTAACGGAAAACGCAGACAAAAAATGCAGAAAAATCGTGAGAGAAGCCAATCAAATTTCACCGCATGCTTTTGTTGCATTGATAGGTTGTTTTGCCCAATTGAAGCCTGATGAGATTTCCAATATTCCTGGTGTTGACGCTGTTTTAGGTGCAGCTGAAAAATTCAGGTTGATCGAGTTACTTGATGATTTTAAGAAGCCTGAAAATACTAAAATATTCGCTTCTGATATAAATTCTGTTAATCAATTTGAGCATGCGTATTCCATAAGTGATAGAACCCGTACCTTCCTAAAGGTACAAGATGGCTGCAATTATAATTGTTCCTTTTGTACTATCCCCCTGGCAAGGGGCAAAAGCAGAAGTGATTCTATAAATAGCATTATAATAAAGGCCAGGGAAATTGCTTCAAACGATATTAAAGAAGTGGTTCTCACTGGTGTTAACACTGGAGATTTTGGAATACAAAATCGAAAGAGGGTTGAAAAATTCATAGCCTTGATTAAAGATTTGGATTTAGTTGAAGGTATTGAGCGGTTCAGGATTTCTTCTATCGAACCGAACCTGCTAACTGAAGAGATCATCAGTTTTGTTGCTGGTTCACAAAAGTTTGTCCCTCATTTTCATATACCACTACAATCTGGATCTGATAAAATATTGAAACTGATGTACAGAAGGTACAAAACTGATCTTTACAGGGAAAGAATTAAACTGATCCGATCACTACTCCCCGAGGCTTGTATCGGAGTAGATGTGATAATTGGATTTCCCGGGGAAACCAATGATGAATTTTTACAGACTTATCAATTCCTCAATGAACTGGATATATCTTATCTGCATGTTTTCACCTATTCGGAAAGATCAAACACTGCCGCTATTGATTTTGAAAACCCTGTCCCAATTAAGATCAGAAATGAAAGATCGAAGATGCTAAGGATTTTATCAGAGAAAAAGAGAAGGCAGTTCTACGAAAGAAATTTGGGAAAAGAAGGGACAGTTTTATTTGAAAATGATGTGAAAGATGGCCTGATGTTCGGATTTACAGAAAATTATGTCAGGGTGAGCACAAAATTTAACCCAGGATTGATTAACGAAACCAGAAAAGTAAGACTGGCCAACATTGGAAAACATGATTGTGTTGAGGCCGAAGAGATCTCAGAACTCTTAACCCTATGATTTATTCGAATCTAAGGGATTCGATAGGATCCAACTTGGAAGCCTTAAATGCAGGGTAATATCCAGAGGCAAGTCCGACAACCACACCTATGGCAAAGGAAACAAACATCCAAAACCAAGGTATCATAAAGCTTCCAGAAGCAATTAAACTTGAAACAATGTTACCAATGGCAATACCTAAAAGTATTCCCAAAATCCCGCCCATTTGGCAAACAACAATTGCTTCAATCAGGAATTGTTGCCTGATTCTTAAGGGCGTGGCCCCCAGTGCCTTCCTGATACCAATTTCCCTTGTTCTTTCTGTTACGGACACCATCATGATGTTCATTAATCCAATCGATGCCCCCAACAAAGTAATAAACCCGATCCCAAATCCGCCAACCCTCAAATAACCGGAGATTTCCTCTAATTCCTCTTCCAATGACTGATTCCTTTTTATTTCAAAAGAGCTTTCCTTACCGATACCATCCCTTCTAATGGAGCGCATCAGACCAGTGGCTTCACCCATGGCATATTCCATATCCATCGGGTTAATTATGCCAATATCTATTGAAAACCGAAGTGTCCTGCCTCCCGAAACTTTTGTTGCAGCTTGTATCGGTATGTAAACTGATCTGTTAGGGCCACCGCTGCCTCCCAGGGAGCGTTCTTCCAATAAGCCAATAATTTTGAATTTGGTGCCCAAAACTGATATTAAAACGTTCAAAGGATCTTCATTATCTTCGAAAAGAACATCCACAACACCCGGCCCGATAATGGCCACATTTGATCCATATTGAATTTCAATATTGGAAAAATTCCTTCCACTTTTGATGTTCAAGAATTCCATAATCATGAAGTTCTCATTGGCACCAACTACCCTTACATTAGGATTTGTCTTTGTTGATAACCGTTTGATCTCTGCAATTCCCGTTACATAGGTCACGATACTAATGTCTGATGGAAATCCATATAACTCTTTAAATCTTTTAACTTCCTTAAAATTTATATTAGGGTAGGTTTTTTCAGAGATACCACGCCTTCTACCACGACTTTGGCTTTTGGACCGTATTTCGAAGCTATTGACCCCCAATGATGAGAAACTTTCGTTAATAGATGCCTGAATCCCGTCAATTGCTGTTAATATGCCAACTAAAGATGTTATACCTATGGCTACTATCAATGCAGTTAAAATGGACCTCAACAGATTCGCCTTGATTGACCTCAACCCTTCATTTATATTTTCCCTTAAATTCTTCATGTACTAATAATAAACAAATTTATTTTTTTTAATCCAATCAATGGCATTAATTATGCGGAATTCGTTATAATTATATAATCGGTAAAAAACAGATAGTGAAAATGAAAAACATATTGTTGGTACTGTTGATAGTGACAATTTCTGCCTATAAAGCAATTGGAAGTTATATCCTCATTCCCATGGACGAACAACAAACGAACCATTTGAAGGCCTACGGGATAGCATACTGGGTATTGCAAAATGATATTGAAGTAGATTGGTTACTCAATTATAAGGGTGGAAGTTTCATGTTGAAATACTATCAAAAATTTGAAAATGAACTGATTATCAGGGGGATAAGTTATCAAGTGATATCAGATGCACAGTCCAATCAAATAATTTCTGTAATTGCCAGCCCCTCATCCAACATGGATGTAATGAAACTTGAAAAGTATCCAAAAATAGCAGTTTACTCACCAAAATCGAAACAACCCTGGGATGATGCTGTTACCTTGGTGTTAGCGTATGCTGAAATTCCTTATGATGTTATTTTTGATGATGAGGTGATGTCTACTTCCCTACCGAAATATGA
>CBDVAV010000376.1:0-5381 GCA_965372055.1 uncultured bacterium
GCATATATAATATCGGGTTGGTCATTGACTACATCTATTGCAGTTACCCTGCCGCTCATCCCGGCAGGGCCGATATTTCTCGGCTTCATTCCTTTTAAAAGATCCATATCCAACTGCCCAAAAACCTCAGTGGATAAGACTGAGATAATCATCAAGGTTACTGTTAATATGACATTGTGGATTTTATTGCTTTGGCTTTCCATAAAATTAAAGTTAGGGTCGTAAAATTGTTATAGCTGCAATTAATCTAAATTCTTTGTATTATTTTATTTTATTTATTTGAATGGTATTGAAGATATGGGAATGAATTAATTTGTGCAGTTTAGGTGTTAGATTTGTAGTTTGAATAGTGTAAGGAGATATGAGATATGAGATGTGAGATATAAAGTTCGGTGTATGTTAAAGTCTACTCTAAATACTAAATTCTGAAAACTGAAAACTGAGTACTAATTGATCATTGATGATTGATTTATTAAAATGGATAGCAATATTGCCTGTTCGGATATACCAATGGACTATTTCCCCGCTATTGGGTTCTAATTGTAGATATACACCAACCTGTTCCGAATATATGATAATGGCCATTAATGAATGGGGGCCTCTAAAGGGATTATGGTTGGGGCTGAAACGGATTTCCAGGTGCCAGCCCTGGGGAAGCCAGGGGTATGATCCTGTTCCAAAGAAAAAGTAATTAATGCACTAATTGATATAAATTTGAATCAATATGGGATTTTCATCACCTTTGAGCCTTAATCCACCTTCGCATGCGCTTCGGCGGACGAGATGATAATGGTATAATTCCATCCGCGAGCGCTAAAGCTACTAAGCGGAAGCGTTCTGATAAATCCGATGGCTCTGCCTTGGGGTTGTTTAAAAAGAAAATTGATTTTAAAACCAAGTAAATGTTAAAAGTTTCCTTGATATTGTTTGGATTACTGATGGCTGCGTATTCCGTTAACGGACAAGCAGATGTATCAAAATTAAAAGATCTTGATACAGGAGTGGATTTTTTGGAAACAGGCAATTACAAAGAAGCTGATGTATATTTTAGGAAAGTGCTGAAGAACGTAGAAGTGTTGCCAACAAACCTTTCGTATTATTTTGGCAAAAATTCATTTTATCTTAATAAATACAAACAAAGTATTGACTGGCTTAGCAAATACATAGAGTTGGAAGGAACCCGGGGCAGGTTTTTTAGTGATGCCGTGGAGCATTTAAATAAAGCTGAATCGGAATACCGAAAACAAAGGGAAGCCGAAATCCAAAAGGTAGTTGCAGAATTGAGCACGGAACATGAGATCGACTGTGGAATATCGGGCAAAGTAAAATGCCCTGTATGCCATGGAGAAGGGGTAATAATAAAGGAAGGCGTATTTGGCAAGGAGTATACAACCTGTCCATATAGTGATGAACAGGGGATGTTAACTTGCGTGGAATTCAATTTACTGATCAGGGGAAGATTGAAGCCTAAAATCCCAATTAAGTAAAGAAGTTCAACCATGAATTTAATGTGCCAAAGGCATCCCTATGGGGGTAACAATAAATAACAATTCTCAAAAAACAATTAACAAATAATATTCAATGGTCAAAAACCAATGATTAAATGTCAAAAAACACTATACAGCTTATTATTTGTTAATTATTTTAGTATAAGGTGTTTTTGTGAATCAATTAGAGGTCAATAAATTACAATAATTGAAATAGTTTGAATATTGGAAAATTGTATTTTGTCCCAAAGGGATCCCTTTGGTGGAAAATTATTTGATAATTGAGTATTGTATTTTGGAAATTTAAAGTAAAATAACAGTAGAACTATTAAAGAAACATGGCATTACATAACAGGGTCAATGGGAAAGTCTTAAAAGAAAGAAGCCGTCGTAGCTTAGAAAAGCGGGTTACTCTTTCATTTTATAAGTATATCCACATTGATGATCCCAAGGAGTTTAGGGATCAGCTTTACAGGCAATGGAGTGGATTAGGGGTTATGGGCAGGATATATATAGCAAGGGAAGGGATAAATGCCCAATTAAGTGTGCCAGAAATGAGGTTTGAAGAGTTCAAAAACTCCCTTGAAAATAGCGATTTGTCTGGAACTTGGTTGAATATGGCAGTTGAAAACGATAGCAGATCTTTTTTCAAATTAAACATCGTGGTCAAAGACAAAATTTTGTCCGATGGATTGAATGACAAAACATTTGATGTGACCAATAATGGTAAACATTTAGATGCAGAATCTTTTAATAAACTTACTGATGATCCTAAAACCATCGTGGTTGATATGCGCAATCATTACGAGTCGGAGATAGGGCATTTTGAGAATGCTATTCTGCCCGATACAGATTCTTTCAGGGAAACACTAAGGGCTGTTGAAAAACAGTTGGAGTACAAAAAAGACAGCCACATTATCATGTATTGTACAGGAGGCATAAGATGTGAGAAAGCCAGTGCATATTATAAACATAAGGGATTCAACAACGTCTACCAATTAGATGGGGGGATTATCAAATATGCCAAAACTGCAAAAAGAGAAGGGTTACAGAATAAGTTCAGGGGCAAGAATTTTGTTTTTGACCAAAGGTTGGGTGAACGGATTTCCGAAGAAATAATAAGCAGGTGTCACCAGTGCGGGAGGCCATGTGATACACACATTAATTGCAAAAATGACGGTTGCCATTTGTTGTTTATACAATGTGAGGAATGTAGCGTCAAGCATAATACATGTTGCTCTGATCAGTGTGCCCAAATAATTAAACTTCCTGATGAGGAACAAAAGGAACTCCGGAGAGGCAAGAACCGCGGCGCACAAGTATATAAAAAAGGCAGATCGCCAAAGCTCATCTATAAACATTGAAAATCTGATCCATGGATATTAAAATAGGTGTGATCAATGTATCTGACAGGGCGAGTAAAGGTATTTATGAGGACATACCGGGCAAAGCAATTGTAGAAACTTTGAATGACTATCTGATTTCTCCTTGGGAACCGGTTTACAAGGTTATCCCTGATGAGCAGGAACTAATTGCCGATACCATGAGGCAAATGGCTGATGAAGAGGGTTGTTGCATGATAATTACCTCCGGAGGGACAGGACCCGACAAAAGGGACGTAACCCCTGAAGCTACTGAATCAGTATGCCAGAAAATGATGCCTGGTTTTGGCGAATTGATGAGGCAGGAAAGCTTAAAATATGTACCGACCGCCATATTATCACGGCAAACTGCTGGTATCAGAAACAAAACATTGATTCTAAATTTACCAGGAAAACCTAAAGCTATCCGACAATGCCTGGATGTGGTTTTCCCAGCAATCCCTTATTGCATAGACTTAATTGAAGGCCCATATCTTGAATGCAATGAAGATGTGATCAAGGTCTTTCGACCCAAACAATCCTGATCAATCAAGTATTTTTATTATATTCATCCCGCAATTAACCTACCGAACATGAAAATCTACCCATACTTATTTACAGTACTTGGTATTGTACTTTTTACCACATGTACAACACCATCGGAAGAAAGCGAAAGCCCAACAGTTCAGTATTCCATAGAACAATTTATGAACACCATTCAGATTGCCGGGGGCTCATTTTCCTATGATGAATCCAAGATTCTTTTTTCAAGCAAGAAAACCGGGATATACAATGCATTTGTTGTCCCAGTGGAAGGTGGGGAAGCAGAGCAATTAACCGATTCGGAAGATGATTATGCACGGGCGATATCATATTTCCCAAATGATGATAGGTTTCTGTTTACAAGTGATAAAGGAGGAAATGAAATCAATCATATTTTCGTTAGGAACACCGATGGTACTGCATTTGACTTAATTTCAGATGAAAATGCCAAAGCTGGTTTTCGGGGTTGGGCTGCTGATGATCAAAGTTGTTTTATTACTACCAATGCCCGTGACCCTAAATATTTTGATCTCTACGAAGTAGATATAAGTAAAAAGATTGATAATGCTGAAGGGGAATATTTTGCAACAACCATGGTATTTGAAAATACAGGGTTTGGTATTGGCCCCCTATCACCTGACAAAAATTACATGGCCTTAACAAAACCAATTACTACTGATAATGGGGATTTGTACATCTATGATCGCACCAACGGAGAAACCAAGTTGATCAGTGAACATCAAGGTAATGCCAACTATGACCCAGAATACTTTAGCATGGATGGCGAAACTCTATTTTACCTAACCAATGAAAGTAAAGAATTCAGCTATTTAGTTGGTTATAACCTGGAATCAGGGAAAAAATCCATAGTCGAAGAATCGGATTGGGAAATAGTTTTTGCAGGCAGGTCAAAGTTTGAAAAATACAGATATGTTGGAATCAATGCAGATGCAAAAACTCAAATTAAGGTATATGATAGCAATAATCAAATAGTTAAACTTCCTGAAATACCCAACGGGGAGGTCACTTCTGTCAAAATATCCCACAGTGAGAAATTAATGTTGTTTTATGTTAACAGTTCAATCTCACCGAATAACCTTTATGTATACAACTTTGATTCTGAGAAGTATACACAACTGACCGAAACAATGAACCCCGAAATCAATCAGGATGACCTGGTATCCGGGGAAGTGATAAGATTCAAATCATTTGATGGCCTGGAAATTCCGGCCTTGCTATACAAGCCCAAGGGAATTAAAGATGGAGAGCTTCGCCCAGCAATTTTGGATATTCATGGTGGCCCTGGTGGACAAAGAAGGCTGAATTATCAATTTAGGGTGCAATATCTTGTAAATCACGGGTATGTGTTGCTTTCGGTCAACAACCGGGGAAGTTCAGGCTATGGAAAGACATTTTATGCGGCAGACAATAAAAAACATGGGGATGTAGACCTAAAAGATTGTATTTGGTCCAAGAAATTCCTGGAATCAACAGGATACGTTGATCCTGATAAAATTGGGATCATGGGAGGGAGTTATGGGGGATATATGGTAATGGCTGCCCTGGCATTTGCACCTGAGGATTTTAATGTTGGAGTAAACTATTTTGGGGTTACCAACTGGTTAAGGACTTTGAAAAGCATCCCTCCTTGGTGGGAATCTTTTAAAGAAGCACTTTATGATGAATTGGGGAATCCCTATCAAGATTCAGTTGCACTCTATAATAAATCCCCGTTATTTCATGCCAGCAAAATCACCAAACCATTTATTGTTTTACAAGGGGCAAATGATCCACGTGTTTTACAGATTGAATCAGACGAAATTGTTGAGGAGGCACGTAATAACGGCGTTTATGTCGAATACGTGATTTTTGATGATGAAGGGCATGGTTTTCAAAAGAAAGAAAATCAAATTGAAGCTACAGAGAAAGTGCTTACTTTCCTGGATAAATATTTATGGCTACCTGTCCCAAGAGGCGCTTCAAAAGAGGG
>CBDVAV010000377.1:0-5362 GCA_965372055.1 uncultured bacterium
TTATAATCATCTTCACCGATGATCAAGGCTACGGGGATGTTGGCAGTTATGGTGCTGTGGAATTTACCACTCCACACCTGGATCAAATGGCAGCTGATGGTATGCGGTTCACGCACTTTTATAGTGCCCAGGCAGTATGCAGTGCATCAAGGGCGGCATTGCTCACTGGTTGCTATCCTAACAGAATTGGAATTACAGGGGCTCTCTTCCCTGGTTCAAAAATTGGACTACATGAAAGGGAAGAGACAATTGCTGAAATGCTGAAGAAAAAGGGCTATGCGACTGGAATCTTTGGTAAATGGCACCTGGGCAACCTAAAACTGTTTCTGCCTCTACAACATGGTTTTGATGAATATTTTGGACTTCCCTATTCCAATGATATGTGGCCAGTGGATTATGATGGCAAACCAGTTGTCCCAGGTTCAGAACTTGCCCGTAAATTGCGGTTTCCGCCCTTGCCATTGATTGAGGGCAACGAAAAAATAGAAGAGGTTAGAACCTTGGAAGACCAATCCCAGCTAGTTACCAGGTATACCGAACGGGCTGTGACATTTATCAAAAAGAATAAATCGAAGCCTTTCTTTTTATACTTGCCCCACTCCATGCCACACGTTCCCCTGGGTGTGTCCGAAAAATTTAAAGGTAAAAGCGAACAAGGGTTGTACGGTGATGTAATGATGGAAATTGACTGGTCTGTGGATCAAATATTAAAAGCCCTTTCGGACAATGACCTTGACGACAATACCCTGGTTATATTTACCTCCGATAACGGCCCGTGGCTTAATTTTGGCAATCATGCAGGGTCAACTGGAGGTTTGAGGGAGGGAAAAGGAACAAGCTTCGAGGGGGGACAGAGAGTGCCCTGCATCATGCGCTGGCCAGGGGTAATTCCTCCTGGAACTGTATGCAATAAACTGGCCTCTACATTAGACATCTTTAGCACCCTTGCTGATATTACTGATTCACCTCTTCCGGATCAAAAAATCGATGGGGTAAGTATTTTGCCATTGCTTGAGGGAAACCTGGATGCCAATCCCAGAAATGAGTTTTACTATTATTATAGAAGAAATAGTCTAGAAGCAGTGAGAAAAGGATTTTGGAAATTGGTGTTCCCCCATCCACATCGATCATATAAAAACGTTTTACCAGGTAATGATGGATGGCCAGGGCCTTATAAGACAGATACAGCTACCTATTCGTTGTATGATTTACGAAGGGATCCCGGAGAAGCATATGACGTTAAAGATCTGTACCCGGAAGTTGTGGCTGATCTGGAAATTCTGGCGGAAAAGGCCCGTGAAGATTTAGGCGATGATTTGCAACAAAGAAAGGGTTCAAATATCAGGGAAAGTGGATCTATTGACTAATAGAATAGCGAATTGGTATTGATTGGATAATGAATTATCTCATGAACAAATTAGTTTTGGCATCATTAATCCATTAATCCCAGTGATGGGGCTTTATAAGATTGTCAAATTGTAATTAAGTTTAACAAGAAGTATGAATCATTTGTTAGATCGAAATAATTCGCTTAGTCCAGTATATATTATTTTATTGATTGCCTTACAACTTTTATCAACACCATCACAAGCCCAGGAAAATAGGTCATTGACTGAATCACCACGAAGTTTTTTACAACAAAAAAGCAATTGGGTAGATTCCGTTTTTAGCACCCTCACACCTGATGAGAGAATTGCACAGTTAATCACAATGGCAGTATATTCCAACAAGGATGCTGATTATATTAAGGGGATAAGTGATTTGGTAAAGGATAAAGGAATTGGTGGAATTATCGTAATGCAGGGCGGGCCCATCAGGCATGCCAGGTTGACCAATCAACTTCAAGCAGAAGCCAAAGTGCCACTATTGGTTGCTGTTACTGCCGAATGGGGATTGGGCATGCGGCTTGACAGCACAATGTCCTTTCCATATCAAATGACTCTTGGGGCTGTACAAGACAATTCCCTTATTTATAAAATGGGTGTTGAAGTTGCAAGGCAATGTAAATTGATAGGTATCCATATGAACTTTGCACCCGTGGTTGATATCAATAATAATCCTCAAAATCCAGTCATTGGCTATCGCTCATTCGGGGAAGACAGAGACAATGTGACCCTAAAAAGTTATGCTTATATGAGTGGCATGCAAGACAATGGTATCCTGGCCACCGCCAAACATTTTCCAGGCCATGGGGATACCAACCATGATTCACATGTTACCCTTCCCGTGATTGATCACTCCATGGAAAGATTAGACTCACTAGAGCTATATCCCTTCAAGTACCTTATCAACAATGGGGTTGGAAGTGTGATGACAGCACATTTGAAGATCCCTGCTTTAGACCCAATCAAGGACCTTGCATCATCGTTGTCAAAACCAATTGTGACAGATTTACTTCAAAAAAAATTAGGGTTTAATGGCTTGATAGTAACCGATGCATTAAATATGAAAGGTGTTTCCAGTTATTTCGCTCCTGGGATATTGGATGTCAAAGCACTGATTGCTGGCAATGATCTATTACTCCATTATGACAATGTACCAACTGCCATTAGTGAAATAAGAAAAGCAATTGATAAAGGCGAAATTAGCCAAACTGAGATAGATAGACGATGCAAAAAAGTATTGGCAACAAAGCAATGGGCAGGCCTTGATCATTACAAACCTATTGAAATTGATAATTTAGTTGAGGATTTGAATAGGCCAAAAGCAAACCTTCTCAACAATCAGTTAATTGAAGCCTCACTTACCCTACTAAGAAACCAAAATAACATTATCCCAATCCAAGGATTGGAAACTTTGAAAATCGCTTCTGTTTCCATAGGGGTTGAAGAACCTACATCTTTTCAGAAGATGCTGGGCAAATACACCCTGGTCGATCATTTTGTTATATCCAATGACGCTTCTACCAATGACATCATTTATATAAGGGAAAAGTTGAGGGATTATAATCTTGTTATTGCTGGACTGCACAAAGTACACAATCGACCACTAAACGATTTAGGTTTATCAGAAGGGATTATCTCTTTTATAGAAGAACTATCTGTTTCTGGAAAATCAATAATATCCGTCTTCCGCAATCCATACATAATTGCAGATATAAACAACATTGAAAATGCCAGGGGACTGGTAATGGCTTATCAAGATAGCAATAGCACACAAGAACTGGCTGCCCAAATGATTTTCGGAGGGATTGGGGCTCGGGGAAAGCTACCAGTCACTGTCAATAATAAATTTAAACTTGGTGATGGGCTGGAAATTAAGGAAGGAATAAGATTCAAATACACACTTCCTGAAGAACTCAATATCGACTCCAAAAAATTGCAGGAGAGAATTGAATCTGTTGTATATGAAGCAATAAAATCAAAAGCTGTACCTGGTTGCCAGGTACTGATAGCCAAGGACAGGAAGATCATATTTCACAAAGCTTATGGCTATCATACCTACGATAGCATTATCCCCGTACAGACAGACAACATTTATGATTTTGCCTCTGTAACTAAAGTAACTGGTCCATTGCCTGCTTTGATGAAACTTCACGACGAGGGCAAGTTTGATTTGGATGCAGAACTGAAGGACTATTGGCCGGAATTTAAAAGGTCAAACAAAGCGAATATTGATTTCCGGCATATATTGGCCCACCACGGCAAGCTTAAAGCCTGGATTCCCTATTGGATGAACACTGTAAAAAAAGACGGTGGTTTTAAGCCGAGGACATTCAAGCCGGACTCATCAGAAAATTACCCCATGAGGGTTGCCAATAACCTTTATTTGTACAAAAACTATAGAAAGAAGATCAATAAAGCGATCAAAAAATCCCCATTAAATGCTGAAGATGGTTATTTATACTCTGGACTCTCCTTTTACTTATACCCTGAAATTATTGGAAAGATGGTGGGCAAGGATTATGAGCAACATCTGAAAGAGACATTTTACCGTCCCTTGGGTGCTTATACCTTAACCTACAACGCTTATAAATATTTTCCCAAAGAGCGCCTTGTACCTACAGAGAAAGACACTTTTTTTAGAATGGAGCAAATCCACGGGTGGGTACACGACGAAGGGGCAGCAATGATGGGTGGGATATCCGGGAACGCCGGTTTGTTTGGTAGTACCAATGACCTTGCTAAACTCATGCAGATGTACATGCAAATGGGGAAATACGGTGATAAAAGATATATTTCATTACCAACTTTGACCAAGTTTACCATGTGCCAATTTTGTGAGGAGGGCAACAGGAGAGGGCTTGGTTTTGATAAACCCCTGATTGAAAACAAGGAGAGGGGATATGCTGCTGTAGATGCCAGTAGCCGAAGTTTTGGGCATTCTGGGTATACAGGTACTATGGCCTGGGCCGATCCCGAATATAATTTATTGTTTATTTTCTTTTCCAACAGGGTTTACCCCACAAGGATAAACACCAAGCTTTACCAAATGGATGTGCGCTCCAGGATACACCAGATCATTTATGACGAATTTTTGAAGTAACGTGGTGAACAGTAGAAAATAATGGAAGCATGAAAGAGAAGCAGTGACTCATGAGATTGGTATGAGCTAGATGTAAGCACCTGACATCAGGCTCAGTTTGTTATCAAAATTTACATGAGAGGAGAAAACAGCTAAATTTATTGTGGAAAGGCAAATATGATTATTGAGTTAGTAGGATTCTACCGAAGCGTCTATTTTTTCTATCAATTTCTCAATTCTTAACCTCATAATGTTAAATAGCTTGTTTCTTTCTTTTTCAGATACTTTGCTCACCAATATGGATTTAGAAATAATGTTATTTAGATAATCATGGGTTTGATTACAGAAATCAATGTTGGAAGTAGTCATCAGGTTCAGCATGTTATAAGGAACATGAGTGACTTTAGTGTCCCCCATGTTAAAGAATATAGTATTATTTGGGATAGATACTTCATTGAAATAAAGCTTATAATTATCGGGCGTAGAGATGTCCTTATCTTGATAAAATTTTCTTCCTTGCTCTGCTTCTGCCTTAATGTGATCAATTAGATTTGCATATATTTCAAGCAATCTTATGGCTTGGTCTTTGGTTAATACACCTGATTCCTGGTAAAAACTCAATTGGTTAAGTGTTACATTCACAGTACTTTCGGTCCATATTTCAACACTAGGGGTAATCATGTATTTTTCCCAAATACGATTGCCTAAAGTAATCAATGATTCAGGTACTACTTTCCAATCAAAAGATAGGTTTTGGTAATCAGGATGATTGAGGATGGTCTTAAGCCAGAAAAATATTTTAAAAGCTGACAGCTCCGGATATACAAAGTCATGTGGTAATGGAACATCTTTAGCAGCATATATTAACTCTTTTATTTCAAATTGATTAATTGTTTCA
>CBDVAV010000378.1:0-5298 GCA_965372055.1 uncultured bacterium
CCATTGACTGCATCGATAGCAATATTATAAACCGAGGCAAGTTGGAAACCAATAAAATACTCACCCACTGAATTTGAAATCCCTGCCAGCTGCAATCCCATACCCGATCTACCCGCCATATTAACCCCTCCGGTTATTTGAAATCCCGTCATATTGTCCCTCGCTAAATTGATCAACCCTGCCAGTTGAATGCCTTCAAAATCAGACCGGAATCCTTCTTTGATTATGTCCCGCTCCTCCCGCACTGTCAGATTAAGAAAGGTATTGCTGCCCACCACATTAACCATCCCGGCAATCTGGATACCAGCACTGTTGAAGATACTGGCATTGGATATCCCACCAATTTCCAGGATAGTATTTCCCGCGGAAATCCCACCAACCACGTTCAATGAGAACTTATTATAAAATTTTCCGCTATAAAGACCATTGGAGCCTATGCCTGGAAATAATGAAACCTGGATGTCCTTGTCCCTGAACCTTAACTTTTTAGTTTGCCCAAATGAGGTAAGCTCAATCAGTGAGAAAAAGAGAATAAGATATCGAATCAAATTAGGTTGTGTTTGCTTGTGGTTTTAAAATATTGCTTACCCTATCCTAGCTACCCTTTATTAAACTTAGAATTGATATAATAATTGTATGGTTGATGATAAAAAATATAATATCGAATATACATACTCAAATACCTCAAACTGCACTCAAACCGCTAATTATTAGTATATTGCTATCTGGAAATTGATTGGTTTATGTCTAAGAATCTAAGTGAGTTATCAAAGCGCCAGGGACTGAAGAACAACCTGTTCGATAAAATAGGCAAGCTTGCGACAACAAACGGAACACCTGGCACGGAAGAACTGGCAACACTTGCCGATGAATTTCTTATGGGCGAAGCCAACACTTATGGAACTGCCTCATTTTATGATTTCCTCAAAGAAGAGAACAAGGGCAAGAAAATCTATCTATGCAGTGGCAGTGCCTGCATGCTGGCAAATACCCAGGGTGATTTAAAGGACGGGATCAAAAAACACTTTAAGGATGATGAAATAGGGCAAATGTGCTGCCTGGGCAGATGCCATGAAAACCACGCTTTTCACTACCAGGGAGTAAATTATTCAGGATCATCAATTGACATTTCCAAGGTGTTTGAAGATGGTGGTGTTGATGGTTTGGATAATTATGCTGTAAAGTCTTCCGGTGAAACTATTCTAACTGCTGAATTTCCAGGGGTCGATAAATATTATGAGCTTCTCAAAGCGGCCTTTCATAATGACAGGGATTCCCTGTTAGAAGAAATAAAAACATCAAAGGTGAGTGGAAGAGGTGGAGCCGGATTCCCGCTTGGGATGAAGTTGGATTCATGCAAACAGGTTCCTGGTGAAGTTAAGTTTATTGTTTGCAATGCAGATGAAGGTGATCCCGGAGCCTTTACTGACCGCTATTTATTGGAAAAACAACCTCATTCAGTATTATTTGGAATGATGGTGGCTGGATATATCGTAGGTGCCCATACAGGGGTAGTCTACATTCGGGCAGAATACCCTGAATCCGTTACGGCCATTGAAAATGCCATTGCAGAATTAAAAGACAGGGATCTTCTTGGTGACAATATTTTGGACAGTGGTTTCAGTTATAATTTCAAAGTGATCAGGGCACAAGGTTCATACGTTTGCGGAGAGGAAACAGCATTATTATCTTCCATTGAAGGCCAAAGGCCAGAAGTACGGATCCGCCCGCCATACCCTACCCAGGAAGGCCTGTTCAACCTTCCTACGGTGGTTAACAATGTAGAAACATTGGCCGCTATCCATTATATCCTGAAAAACGGTGGGGATAAATATGCTTCGATTGGTACAGGCAAATCCTCCGGAACAAAATTACTTTCTTTAGATAGTTTTTTTAACAACCCAGGTGTTTACGAGGTGGAAATGGGCACTCCCTTATATACAGTAATACATGAACTTGGGGGAGGATTTAGGCATCCCGTAAAGGCCATGCACATTGGTGGCCCATTGGGTGGATTGGTGCCAACCAGCAAGATTGATGATCTTGACATCGCCCTTGAATCCTTTGCTGATAATGGGTTCTTGCTGGGACATGGCTCGATATTGTGTATTCCCGAAGATTATCCATTGGTGAAATACCTCGAACATCTTTTTGAATTTACTGCCGAGGAAAGTTGTGGAAAGTGCTTCCCTTGTCGCTTGGGTTCACATCGGGGGTACGAAATGCTTAAAAAATCTTATGAAGAAGATTATAAAATAGACAGTGAATTATTTGATGATCTGTTGGAAACCTTAGAAAAAGGTTCTTTATGCGCACTTGGTGGGGGTTTACCATTACCAGTTAAAAATGCATTGCAATATTTTAAAGCGGAACTGGAACCCTATTTTGAAAGTTAAAAAGAAAAATATCCTGTTATGGGAAAAGTAGCATACATATCAAAACCTCTTGAAGAAACTACCCTTCCTGGTAAAATTGCTTTCATAAATGGCGATGCCTATGAAATCCATGATGGTGAAACTGTTCTCACATTAATAAAAAGGTCTCTTGAAAAAGATACAGTGCCTACTTTATGTGATGCAGAAAACCTTGAACCTTTCGGGTCTTGCAGGGTATGTAGTGTAGAAATTGCCCTTCAGGAAAATGGGCCAGTAAAAACCATGGCTTCGTGTCATACCTCTGTAACAGAAGGATCCTATATCTATACAGATACGGAATCGGTTCAAAGGCTGAGAAAGAATATTGTAGAGTTGGTGCTGACCGACCACCCCCTGGATTGCCTGACTTGCGAGGTGAACGGAAACTGTGAATTGCAGACCGTAGCAGCACAAGTAGGGATTAGAGATGTACGCTATCCAATAGGCAAAGACCACCTTGATCGTGAAAAAGACCACAGTCATCCATACATGACTTCCGATATGTCAAAATGCATCAATTGCTTTAGATGTGTAAGGGCATGCGATGAAGTACAGGGGCAATTTGTCCTCAGTATGTCAGGTCGTGGGTTTGACAGCCACATCATCAAAGGTATGGATTCCACCTTTGATCAGTCTGACTGCGTAAGCTGCGGGGCTTGCTCACAAGCTTGCCCAACCTCGGCGATTTCTGATGTATTCCAATCCAAATCAATTCGTACCACGGAAAAAACACGCACGGTTTGCACTTATTGTGGAGTTGGCTGTAATCTGGAGGTATCAACTAAAAATGGTGAGTTGTTGAGCATCCAGGCACCTTATGATGCTGAAGTAAATCAAGGCCATACCTGCCTAAAAGGGCGTTATGCTTTTAAGTTTTACGATCACCCTGAACGATTAAGGTCTCCGATGATAAAAAGGAATGGGGAATTTAAAGAAGTAAGTTGGGATGAAGCATATGAATATATTCAAAACAAGTTAGAGAAAATTAAAAATGAGAACGGCCCGGATTTCATTGCCGGGATTTCCTCTTCAAGGTGTACCAATGAGGAGAATTACTTGATGCAAAAATTTATAAGGGCTGTTATTGGCACTAACAATATTGATGGCTGTGCCAGGGTTTGTCACTCTCCTACTGCACTGGGAATGCAACGTGTATACGGAACAGGTGCGGCCACTAATTCGATAGAAGATTTAAAAGAAACGGATTGTATATTATTGATCGGTGCCAACCCGACTGATGCTCACCCAGTTACAGGGGCCAAGATGAGACAGCATATTATGAAGGGCACAAAACTGATCTTGATAGATCCCAGGAAAATTGAATTGGCAAAATATGCTGATTTCCATTTGCAACTAAGGCCAGGGACAAATGTCGCCGTATTGAATATGATGTTGTATTACATTATTGAGGAGGGCCTGGTTGACCAGGAATTTATTGATACCAGAACTGTTGGCTTTGAAGATTTCCTTAAGGAGGTCAGGAATCTGGACATCGATGCTTTAGAGGAAGTTTCTGGGGTAAATAGAGAGCTGGTGAGAAAAGCAGCCATACTCTATGCCTCTGTTGATAATGCCATGGAATTCCATGGTTTAGGTGTCACTGAACATTACCAAGGAACATTTGCCATTATGATGATTGCCCAGCTTGCCATGATAACTGGCAACATCGGGCGAAAAGGTGTGGGAGTAAATCCTCTTCGTGGACAAAATAATGTGCAGGGAAGTGCCGACATGGGAGTGCAACCCCACCAGGGTGCCGGCTATCTGGATGTCACCGATCCGGAAGTTCAAAAAATGTATGAAGAATTCTATGGTGTTGACCTTCCCAAGGAGATTGGTTATAAAATCCCGGAAATGCTTAATGCTGCCATTGAAGGCAAACTCAAAGCCATGTGGGTAATTGGGGAAGATTTGGTGCAGACCGATCCCAACACCCAGAAGGTAATAAAAGCCATGAAAAGCCTTGATTTGTTGGTGGTTCAAGAATTGTTCATGACAGAAACGGCTAAATATGCTGATGTGATTTTGCCAGGTGCTTCATTCCTGGAAAAGAACGGCACTTTTACCAATGGTGAACGACGAGTGCAAAGAGTTAACGCTGTAATTGATCCATTAGAAGGAACTAAAGTGGATGGTCAGATTATCATCGACATGATGAATAGAATGGGTTACGAGCAGCCGGAATATGACCCTGTCACCATGCTGGAAGAAATATCACAGATAGTACCCTTCTTTAAAGGAGCTAAATGGGAAGAATTGGGAATCAACGGTAAGCAATGGCCTATAAAAGAAGATGGTTCGGACACCCAGATCCTGCATACCGAGGAATTTAAGATTGGCAAGGGTAGGTTTAAGTTTCAGCCTTTTGTAGAAACCGAAGAAATCACGGCTCACCAAAAAGATTACCCGTATATCATTACTACCAATAGAAATTTGGAACATTACAACTGTGGGGCTATGACCCGTAGAACAGGTAATGTTGAGATTTCGACGGAAGACCTGCTGTTGATCAATCCTAACGATGCTGAAGAAAAGTTCATCAAGGAAGGTGATTTGGTTTGTGTTGAATCACCAAGGGGAAAGGTTGACATCAAAGCCAGGATTACCGATGAAGTTAAACCTGGTATATTAAGCTCCACCTTCCACTTTCCTGATATTATGCTCAACAATATTACCTCTGATATAGCTTGCTCCGAAGCACTTTGCCCTGAATATAAAGTAGTTTCGGTTAATATCAGGAAGTCGAAGGGAACTAGGAAGAAAAGCCATTCGATTCAATAAGTTTAGGACAATGATCATATTGTGATGTACCCAATAGGTGGTATATCCATACTTTATGGAGCATTCCCTAAATAGTGAATTTCTAATTTGCTTTCTCTTCCTG
>CBDVAV010000379.1:0-5297 GCA_965372055.1 uncultured bacterium
CAGGCTCATAGAAGGGCATCGCCCGCCGAAGGAACGAAGGCGGGCTGCCCATAAAAGCGAATCTGTGAAATCTACAAAACATAAATTACCGATAGAGCTAATAGTATGTACCTCATTTAAAGCTAAGTATAAATCTTATTATTTTGAAAAATACTTGAAGTCAGGATCAGGAAGGGCATTTTCAATATTTAAACTCAATTTATCATTTTATCCATTATTTATAATAAATTATTGCTTTTATATTTCTTTATTTTACATTTGCATGCTTTTATTAAAAATAACAGATTTTATGTCTTACCAAAATAGATTATTATATGAATAAAATAAAACTTACTCAAATTTACCTTTCACGTTTAACTGCATTATCCTTAGTGATTACTTGTTTGACAATCAGTGCATTTGCGCAGGATGACGGAGCAACTACAAACGGTTTCCGTGCTGGATTAAAAGTCGGGGCCAACTTTAATCAATTTAATCAACCGGGCACTACCATTGGGTTCAATGGTGGTCTTTTTGCTGCCTATAGCCCAATTAAAGTCTTGGAATTACAACTGGAGGTGTTATACATGCAACAAGGCGGTGCGCGGGAAGCTTACTTTCAAGACCTCACTTACTTGGACGGCACAGTAACAGGCATCAATTATTTCAACCGTTATGTAACCTTTCACAACGTGGAAGTACCGGTAATCGTACGGGCAACTTTGCCTTCACTAAGCGGGGAATCTATCACACCAAGGTTATTGGTCGGTTTTGCCTATGGATTTGCCGTGGGGGCAATGGAGTACAGTGACAAACACTATTATTTTGCCGAGGACGGACTGGTAGTGCCGGTTTCAAACCAGCGTACAAACGTAGGGGCGAATTATGAACAACACCAGTTTGGTGTTATTGCCGGCTTTGCGGTAGACTATTCCCTGGGTGGAAAAATATTTACTACTGAAGTACGTTACCGCCGGGGAATAAACGAGTTGAACCTCCTTAACTATGCTGTTTTGGAACATAGTGGTCAGCTTTATTCCTCTTCTTTAAGTATCAATTTTGCAATGTCATTATTCAATCTATAAAATAAATATAAATTATTTAACACGTTAAAAATACCATGAAAATAAGAAAATTTATTTATTCTTCCTGTAGTATCATGATTGCCATGGCGGCAATTATAGCATGTCAAGACGAGTTTAACGAAGAAGAGTTCCTTAAACAACAGCAGGATGCTGCTTTGGCACTTCAGCAAGCGGAAGCAAAGGCAGATTCTGCACTGGCTGCCCAGGGACATCAATACCAAATGGAGTACCTTAACCAGGTGTTGGCTAACGGGCTGGCAGAGGACGAAGCGGAAAGGGCTGCACAAATGGTTGCCCTTAATGAAGCAGGTATGTTGCTGTCCTATACTTTATTAGTACAGGAAGACAGGGTTCCAGTACCAGGGGTAACAGTGATATTGACCAATGCAGGTGCCGGATCCACGGAGACAGTGACTACAGATGCCAATGGAGCTGCAATTTTTAACAATGTACCAATTGGCGCAAATTCTGTGATTATTAGTGCTACCGGATACATGACAGCTTCGTTTATCGTGGATTCAGGAAGTCCAAGTTGGAGTACAGTAAATGGTATTATTATTCCTGAAATTAGGACAGAGTCTAATATTGTACCTATTTTCAGCACTTCAGGTAGTACCGCCGTTATCAAAGGCAAAGTTGATATTCAAACAGATTTAACAAACAATACTCCTGAGATACCACAAAGCACAGTTGTCATCCAGGCCGTGGTTACGGTTTCCAATGAAGAAATATTGAGTGGCAACTCGGGGTATACATCAAATATTATAGGCTATAGCATAGACTTCGGCGATGTAGGCACAGCCACAGTTGACCCCGCCACAGGTGAATACAGCATAACTGTACCAGCCAATGCTGACGGGGATGTGGATATTTCACTTACCATACCAAATATTGAGGAAAATCAGAAGTTGGCGGTTGAGAAGCTTGATGGACAAGAAATCACACCTGAATACAGGGATGTACCCACATTTTTTGGTCCAGATGCAGTAGAGGATGCCATTACAAATGTCTTTGGGATAAAAGCAGTGAATTCTTATGATCCCTCGGCAGCAGGTCTGGGCTTTAACTTCACCGCTACCAAAAAACCAAGGGGTTTGGGTACATGGACAAGGGCAAATCCATCTGAGCCCTTTGAAATGTCTAACGTAGATTATAAAATGACAAACCGAGGTTCTGGTTATTCGGGTTCACCTACCATTACCATATCTGATGGGGGGGCTACTTCGGATGCAAAAATGAAGGCCTCATTGAAAGGGTACTTTACCGGCATCACCAACTATAACAAAGGCACAGGATATACTCCAACTGAAACTGTAACCGTGAAAATTGGATACTTTGACAATGATGACGTATTTCATTCCATGACAAACATTACTGGTGCAACTGTGACTGTAGAAGCGGATGGCACGTTGCCCGATATAGAAATTGGTGACTTCCTACTATATGTTGGCTCAGACAATTTATTTAAAACTGAAAACATCGATGCTACAGGATACCAGGTGGCTAATTTTGCCATTCAATTTGGCACAGCTATGACTGATCCTGCTACACTTGCTACCGCCAGTGTTACTGTTGTGGCTAGCGTCAACGCGATAAAAATGACCGATGGCGGTGAAGGGTATACTTCTGCCCCTACAATTACTTTCACCGGAGGCACAACTAATGCTGTGCTGGAAATCGAAGAAATCAGGTTCCAGTGGTGGCTTGATGTAGACAACTCCGGCAATACCGAGCCCTACAACGTAATGCCAGATGATATCGATTATCAATATGAAGATGAAGGTTTTTATATAGATAATGATATGAGAGATCAATTTGATGGTTTCAACACAGATATTTCTAATCTACTAGAAGTCGAAGGAGGCAATATAGTATGGAAGGATGAAACCAAGCAATATTATACTGAAAAATACTCTACCGTAGCGCCTACTGCACTGGTGGAGCAAGCAACTATAACCCTCTACAAATGGGATCTTGAGTTGTCTGATGGAGAGCTGAATTCATTTGATGATGAAGTATCTGGAAAAGGTTATGACAATTCTTTCACAGTATCTATTGAACCGGCCATAACGGGGGCACCCGGTTCAGGTGCAGAAGTTTACCTAACATGGAATTATGTGGAAAATACCAATGAGTGGGTGCTGAATAACGAATGGATCACAAACCCCGGAAGCGGATACTTGGAAAACCTCAATGTACAGGGGACTATCATAAATTATGCAGGATCTGCAGATATAATCGGTGCAAAACCAGGTCAAACCTACGTGAGGGATATTCACTACGGCACTGGTGATAAACAAGAGGATGTGAATTAATTTTAGTTGTAGTAAATTATATTTGTTTGGTGTAATTAAAGGGGAGCAGCATTGCTCCCCTTTTTTTTGTGAACTGTACCATTGCTTGCTAGTCAAATTCCGGTGAATTTTAAGTAAAGCCCGTTTTTTTGTTCATTTCTTTCACCCAACTAAAGTTGGGTGTTAGTTATAGAGTTCCTTATTTCACCCAACTAAAGTTGGGTGTTGGTTATAGAGTTACTTGTTTTTCACCCAACTAAAGTTGGGTTTAGTTATAGAGTTCCTTATTTCACCCAACTAAAGTTGGGTGTTAGTTATAGAGTTACTTGTTTCACCCAACTAAAGTTGGGTGTTACTGTTTTCCTCATCTTCACCATACTAAAAACACCACACTTTAGTGTGGTGTGGAAGCACTTAGTATTTTTAGGGCTTTAGCCCTAGACATTACGCCCTTACCAATTCAAATACTGTGATTTCGGGAGGGATACCTACCCTACCGGGATATCCAATAAAACCAAACCCCCTGTTTACATAAAGCTTCTGATTTCCTTCTTCATATAAACCAGCCCATTGTTTGTATGCATATTGGGCAGGGCTCCACTTAAAGTTGCCCACCTCTACACCAAATTGAAAACCGTGAGTGTGGCCGGCAAACATGATATCTATCTCAGGGTGTTCGAGCCTTACCTGGGCATCCCAATGGCTGGGGTCATGTGACAACAAAAGTTTTAACGGGGCATCAACCGTCCCAACACAAGCTTCATACAGTCTCCCGAATTTAGCAAATCTACCTGCTCCCCAATTTTCAACCCCGATCACACAAATTCTCTCTCCGTCCACTTCAATATAACGGTTCTCGTTGTTCAACAGGTCCCAGCCCAGTTCTTCATGGGCAATATGCATACTGGCAAGGTTATCCTTCTTGGCCTGGGGTGAAGACCAACGGTGGTAGTCTCCATAATCATGATTACCAAGGGTGGAAAATACGCCTAAAGGTGCTTTAATTTTATTGAAAACATCAAAATAATCTTTTACTTCATCTGTTTCATTGTTTACCAAGTCACCGGTAAAAAAAACCAAATCTGGCTTTTCCCTCATGGCCATTTCAATTCCTCCGTTCACGGCTTTTTTGTTGAAAAAGCTTCCGGTATGAATATCGGATAATTGCAACAACCTAATCCCATCAAAAGCTTTGGGAAGGTTGGGCAATATAATTCTATGCCTTCGGATTCTATAATCATGAGCTCCAGAGATGATGCCATAGCCCATTGCCAAAAGGGGTATAGTCCCGGCGACAATAGCAGTTTTCACCAGAAACTCTGAACGGGGGATTGGCTTGCCCATCAACCCAGAAGCTTTATCACTAATCAAAAGAGATCCAATCCATCTGAACAACCTGATAATATCATCCAACATAAGGAAGATAAGAGTGAAAAGCTTTGAAAAATAGATGATAAATATGCCCACCAGAATGAACCTACGTAACCAATTAGCTAGTCCATCAGGATTTGCATAATTATAGAACCATAATCCTGAAATTGCCAGCATGGTTATAAACCAGTACAATCCAAAAATCAGCCTTCGCCATACTGGACCAATGCCCCCGGTAACCACCTTCAAAGCCTGGTATATGTATAGGTCTATCAGCAAAAAAAGAATGGTAGTTATGGCTACGAAGAATAGTTTATTCACTGGATATATGGGTTTTTTCACCCAACTAAAGTTGGGTGTTTAGTTCTCTTTCATCACCTTACTGAAGTTGGGTGTTATTAGTTCTCTTTCATCACCTTACTGAAGTTGGGTGTTATTTGTTATTGTTCATGATTCTTAATGAACATATCATATTCTTCTTTGAAGGTTTTCTTCTTATGATGTTGTTCTTGATTTCTAATATAACTTCTAACTTTTGGCAAAACTGATTCACTGACAGAACTTGCAA
>CBDVAV010000380.1:0-5290 GCA_965372055.1 uncultured bacterium
GGATGGGACCCAATTCCAAAGTGATTGTAACAGGGGATGTTACCCAGATAGACCTTCCACACAATCAGAAATCGGGATTGGTAGAAGCTATCAAAATCCTTGGTAAAATAGACGGAATTGGTGTGATCGAATTGGAGTCCAAAGATGTAGTAAGGCACAAAATTGTCAAAGATATTATTGACGCTTACCAGAATAAAGAATAATTGTACTTATATAATCCAATAATTCATTAATATTATGAATAAAACTATTGGATTATGCATTGGCACGCTTTCCCCTTTTTAAGATTCTCATTTGCATTAATATCCGGCATTGTACTGGGTCTTTTTTATCCTGGCTTGGGTATAAATAAGGAAATAATTCTGGGTCTTTCAATCGGATATTTTCTTTTGCTTATTTATTTGCCCAAAAAGTTATTCTTCTCTCTGAATTGGTTCTACGGCGTAACAGGGTTCCTGATTATTGCCATTTTCGGCTTTAGCCGAGTAGTTACCTATAATCAATACAACCAAGGCTCACATTTCACTAAACTTGATTCAATCGGACTATATAAGGCTGAGATTTCTGGACGGGTTACCAAAAAAAAGAAATATACTTCGGCTTTGGTGGAGGTTAGCAAAGTAAAAAACACTGAGGGATGGCACAATGTAATTGGGAAATGCAAACTGTACTACTATGGGGAAGATACTTTAAGTTATGGTGATGTGATACTAATAAAGGGCTCGCCGTTAGAGATCACAGGCCCCAAAAACCCCAATGAATTTGACTACAAGAGATTTATGGGCAATAACAATATTTTTCACCAAGATTTTGTGCGTCAGGGTGAGTTAAAATTGGTCAGAAGGCAGGATGAAAATACAGTAATCAGTCTAACACTTGGGTTAAGTGAATTTTTTTCCAATACAATTGACAATTACATTAAAAATTCAAATGAATCGGGGATTGTTAAAGCTTTGATGTTGGGCATCAAGGACGATTTGGACATCAATACTAAGCGGGATTATGCCAATGCAGGGGCAATGCATGTGCTTGCTGTATCAGGCTTGCACGTGGGCATTATTTACCTGTTGATCAGTTCTGTTTTCGGGTTTTTGAAAAAGCAAAAGTTCGGCGGCCCGGTTTTTGTTTTTATTGGAATAGCCATTCTGTGGACATATGCTTTGGTGACTGGGCTTTCCCCTTCGGTATTGAGGGCAGCAACTATGTTCAGCTTTATAATTATTGCCGATAACTCCCAACGCCAGTCAAATATCTATAATACATTGGCAGCATCTGCCTTCATAATGTTAATCTTTAATCCCTTATTAATTGCAAATGTTGGTTTTCAGCTTTCTTATCTGGCGGTTTTCGGGATAGTTTACTTACAACCTAAAATATATAGGTTAATTGATATTGAATTTGCCCTGTTTGATAGTTTATGGAAACTCACCGCTGTTTCCCTGGCTGCTCAGATCGCTACCTTTCCTTTGGGGATTTATTATTTCCACCAATTTCCGACATATTTCTGGATCTCGAATATAATCGTAATTCCAGCGGCATTTCTGATACTGAACCTTGGGATAGGTTTGCTAATCTTCAGCTTTTGGCATCCTTTGGCTTTTGCCATTGGCTGGATATTGGAAAAGGTAGTTTGGATTCTAAATAGTGTTGTAGGTGTTATCAGCGGATTGCCTTTTTCAACCTTTCAAAGTTTATTTTCTACACCACTGGAAACCTGGGGAATTTACTTGATTATAATTGCTTTGGCAGCATTGTTTTATTTTAAAAAGCCAGTATACCTTTGGTTGACCATTATTGTATTTACAATTTACAATGGCCTAGTAATAACTCGATTTTATGAAAAATCCACCCAAAGGAAACTGATTGTTTACCAAACCAATAAATATTCAGCAATTGATTATTTTGATGGATTTGAGGTAAAAAGCCTGATAGATCAAAACATACCTGATCAAATGGTTAATTATCACTTAAATCCAAACAGAATTGCGAATCAGGTCAACGCTGACCCAGAGGCCGTAGCAAATACATTGAATGTTGCTTTGGTCCATGATTTCAAATTAATTTCGATTGATAAATCCATTCTCTTCGTTGATCATCCTATTGAAAAATATACCTCGGCCAAACCCGTTAATGTAGATATTGTAATTGTGGCAAAAAACTCAGTCAAATCTTTGAAAAAATTGACCCAATTGTTTTCATTTGATCAATTGATCCTGGATGGATCCAATCAATATAAAACCATTAAATCCCTAAAATCAGAAGCCGAAAAGTTAAATTTACCTTTTTATTCAACAAACGATCAAGGGGCCATCACTTTAGATTTTAACAAAAAATGAAATTTATAAGATACGAATCCAGGGACAGAATTGGCTATATTACCTTGAGCAGACCCGAGAAGAAAAATGCCCTAAATGCATTGGTGGTTGGAGAGTTAATACAAGCATTTGATCAGGCAGAAAATGATGAGTCTTCCAAAGTCATTGTTTTAAAAGCTGATGGAAATGTATTTTGTGCAGGGGCTGACCTGGCCTATATCCAAAAACTCCAGGGCAATACTTTTGAAGAAAACCTTGAGGATTCGACACTTTTGAAGGATTTGTTTTTAAAAATATATCATCTTAAAAAAGTGGTGATTGGGCAAATTCAGGGACATGCCATTGCTGGGGGAGCAGGATTGGCAGCACTTTGTGACTTTTCGTTTTCTGTTCCCGATGCAAAATTTGGATACACAGAAGTGCGTATCGGTTTTATCCCAGCTATAGTAATGGTTTTTCTACTCAAGAAAGTTGGGGAATCTAAGGCAAAGGAGTTGTTGCTTTCAGGCAATTTAATTGACAGCAAAACCGCGATGAATATGGGATTGATCAACTGGGTAGTAGATAATAATGAACTGGATTTAAAAGTTACTGAATTTGCACAGAAGCTTGTACAGAAGAACTCTGGTCAGTCAATGGAACTAACTAAAAAAATGATATCCAAAGTTCAATCATTGGGATTGGAAAAGGCACTTGAATATGCCTGTGAGATGAACGCAAAAGCCAGGGAAACCGAAGATTGCAGGAAGGGTATTGAGGCGTTTTTGTCTAAAAACAGGATTTCCTGGTAATCAATCATACTCAAACCCTTTACCACCATCAACTTCTAATTCGACCCCAAGCCCGGTTACAATTCGGTTTACAAAATTGAAATATCCAACCACCAAAGTACAATCAAGGATGGCCCTGTCTTCCAATCCGAGGCTCTTTAGCTTTTCACTATGTTTTTCAAAATTTCCCTTGCCAGGATTAACGGTCAAATCATAAGCATAAGAACACAATGCCCTATCAATGTCTGAAATGTCTGTAGCTTTGAAGTCCTCTATTAAATTTTGTACTTTTTCTTCATCTTTCCAAAAGTGGTTCAATGCTTCACCGTGATGGGTTATGCAATACCTGCATTGGTTTCCCGCTGACACTATTACCGCGATCATTTCCCGCTGATACCTTTTTATGGGGGATTTCCCAAACATGATGGTCATGTATAGGTCCATGTGGTTTACAATTGACTCCGGATTAAGACTTTGAATCTTATGAACCTCGGCCAGTTTACCTCGCTTTTTTACAAGGTTATCATAAATATCTTTAAGCCTGTCGGTGGCTTCGTGATGTTGAATTACCTTTATGTAAGTCATTTAATTATGGTTGAATATTCTCGTTCATTAGATATGTACTAATTTACCATTTTAGCTTTTAGTGTTGATCAAACCAGTAGAGATATTAAGACAATATTGGGGGCATAATAGTTTCCGTCCTTTGCAGGAGGATATTATTCTATCGGTATTGGAAGGAAAAGATACCCTGGCATTACTGCCAACAGGAGGAGGGAAATCGATTTGTTTCCAGGTTCCTGCTTTGTGCGTAGATGGACTGTGCATCGTTGTTTCCCCTTTAATTGCTTTGATGAAAGACCAGGTTGAACATCTGGTAGAAAGAGAAATCCTTGCCTTTGCCATTTATTCGGGAATGAGCAAAAGGGAAATTGACGTAATACTGGACAATTGCATCTACGGAAAAGTTAAGTTTTTGTACCTCTCCCCGGAAAGGTTAAAAACTGAAGTTTTTTTAAACAGGCTGGATAAGATGAAAGTTAGCCTGTTGGCCGTTGACGAAGCCCATTGTATCAGTCAGTGGGGATATGATTTCAGGCCATCTTATTTGGAGATCAAGGATTTCCGAAGCCATATACCAGAAGTAACAACAATAGCACTGACTGCAACTGCTACCAAGAAAGTCAAGGAAGATATTGCACAACAACTTGGTTTCATAGACAATGCATTTTTTCAAAAGAGTTTTGCCAGGGCAAATCTTTCTTATTCAGTGAGGATGGTTGAAGACAAGTTCAAAAAAGTCCTGGAGATATTTAAAAGAGTAAAAGGGACGGCCATTGTTTACTCTCGAACGAGAAGGGAAACAAAAGTCATTGCCACTTGGTTGCAGGAAAGTGGAATAAGTGCAGATTATTACCATGCGGGTTTAAGCAGTGCTGCCAGGGAAGAAAAGCAGAATAATTGGATGTCGGGGAAGGTGCCGGTAATAGTGGCAACCAATGCATTTGGTATGGGGATTGATAAAGCGGATGTCAGGTTGGTGATTCATATGGATCTGCCTGATACTTTGGAAGCATATTACCAGGAAGCCGGAAGGGCAGGTAGAGATGAAAAAAAAGCATATGCAGTAGTGGTTTGTGGGCCAAACAACGTTGATCAACTCAAAAGCAGAATAGAAAACAGACATCCTCATCCTGATTTTATAAAAAAGGTATATCAGGCCCTGGCCAATTATTATCAAATAGCTGCCGGATCAGAAAATGCCAGATCGTATGATTTTGATCTGGATATTTTTTCAAAACAATACAGCCTCAATTATCTTCAAGTATTCAATGCACTAGAATCACTTCAAAATCAAGGCTTCCTCAGCCTGACAGATTCTTTCTATAACCCCTCGAAAATCTATTTCATCGTTGAGAACCAGGACCTGTACAAGTTCCAGGTAGCCAATCAACAATACGACACTTTTATCAAAGGGATATTAAGGATATATGGAGGGGAAGTCTTTTCTAATTATACCAGGATATCAGAATCCAGGCTGGCTACTTATCTTGGAATATCAGAGCAAGAATGTGGCAAAACACTTGAAAAGTTTAAAGTAAGTAGGGTAATGGATTATATTCCAAAGACAGAAAAGCCGCAAATTACTTTCGTCACCCAAAGGTACGATTCATCTAAACTTCCTATTGATAAACGGAAACTTGA
>CBDVAV010000381.1:0-5265 GCA_965372055.1 uncultured bacterium
TGCCTCTTCAACAAGGTCAGTCAATTCTTCAATGATGAAGGAACCCTGTATCGGGTTTTCGTTCTTTGTTAGCCCAAGTTCTTTATTTATGATCAATTGAATGGCCATTGCCCTTCTCACCGATTCTTCCGTGGGGGTGGTTATGGCCTCATCATAAGCATTGGTATGCAATGAGTTGCAATTATCATAAATGGCATAAAGTGCCTGCAGGGTTGTTCTGATGTCGTTGAAGTCTATCTCCTGAGCGTGCAGTGATCTTCCAGAAGTTTGGATGTGGTATTTTAGCTTTTGTGACCTTTCATCAGCACCATAATTCAATTTCATGGCCTGGGCCCATATACGGCGGGCAACCCTGCCAATTACGGAATATTCCGGATCCACGCCATTGGAAAAGAAAAATGACAAATTGGGTGCAAACTTGCTAATATCCATGCCCCGGTTCACATAATATTCAACAAATGTAAAGCCATTGGAAAGGGTTAGGGCGAGCTGTGTAATGGGATTGGCCCCTGCTTCGGCAATATGATAACCAGAAATTGAAACCGAGTAAAAATTCCGAACATTGTTTTCTATAAAATATTCCTGGACATCACCCATCAATTTCAAAGAGAACTCAGTCGAGAAAATACAGGTGTTTTGTGCTTGGTCCTCCTTCAGGATATCAGCTTGAACTGTCCCCCTGACTTTGGCAATGGTATCTGCTTTTATATTTTCATAAACCTCATTTGGCAAAACCTGGTCTCCTGTTACCCCCAATAACATCAATCCCAATCCATCATTCCCTGGAGGCAGCTCACCTTGATAAGCTGGCCTTTTGTTTTTTGCAACTTTATAGATATCGTCAATTTTCTTCTCAACATCCTTCTCCAGGTTATTTTCCTTGATGTACACCTCGCATTGCTGATCAATGGCTGCATTCATGAAAAAAGCTGTGATAGTTGCCGCGGGGCCATTGATGGTCATGGAAACAGAAGTCTTCGGGTCAACCAGGTTAAAACCAGAGTAGAGTTTCTTGGCATCGTCCAGGCAGCAAATACTCACACCTGAATTGCCTATTTTTCCATAGATATCGGGTCGATGATGAGGATCTTCACCGTAAAGGGTTACAGAATCAAAAGCAGTGGAAAGTCTTTTGGCAGGCTGCTCTAAAGAGACATAGTGAAACCTTCGGTTTGTCCTTTCCGGCCCGCCTTCACCAGCAAACATACGGGTTGGATCTTCACCCTCACGTTTGTACGGGAAAACCCCAGCTGTAAAAGGAAACTCTCCCGGTACATTTTCCCGCAAACTCCAGAAAAGCACATCCCCCCAGGCTTCATAACGTGGCAAAGAGATTTTGGGGATTTTTGTATGGCTTAATGACTCTTCGTAAGTTTTTACTTTTATTTCCTTGCCCCTTACCTTATAAATATTGAAATCCTCCCGATAATTTTTGACTTTTTCAGTCCAATTTTCAATGATATTTTTGTTGAAAGGATCCAGTTCCAGATCAATGTTCTTGTAAGTCTCCTCCAGTTGCGCTATCAGGGATTCTTTATCTTTAGCATTGGTTTCTTGAATTGTTTCAATGGTTTTGCGGAGGCTAAATAATTTTTGCGCCACCTCTTTTTGCTCTTTGGCTTTTTTGTGGTAATTGCGATTTGCATCAGCTATTTCAGAAAGATACCTTATTCGTTTAGGAGGAATGATATCTATCTTCACAGACATTTCTTCGGTGATCTCAAAACTGGATTTGAGGTCGGCATTTATTTTATCAACCAGGTTATCCATGATGGCAACATAAAGCCGGTTCATGCCCGGGTCATTGAATTGGGAAGCAATAGTACCATAAACTGGCAAAGCCTCATTTTCAACATCCCAAAGCTGATGGTTTCTTTTATACTGGTTGCGGACATCCCGTAAAGCATCAATGGCTCCCCTTTTATCAAATTTGTTGAGGGCAATAATATCGGCAAAATCCAGCATATCAATTTTCTCTAATTGTGTTGCCGCGCCATAGTCTGGGGTCATCACGTACAATGAAAGGTCGGAGTGTTCGATGATCTCTGTATCGGATTGGCCAATCCCCGAGGTTTCCAATATGATCAGGTCAAATTCAGCAACTTTTACAATATTGACCGCCTCCTTAACATATTTTGAAAGGGCAAGATTAGATTGCCTGGTGGCAAGGGAACGCATATAGACTCTGTCGTTATTAATAGAGTTCATCCTGATCCTATCACCTAACAAGGCCCCGCCAGTTTTTCTTTTGGATGGATCAACAGATATAATCGCAACCGTCTTATCCTTAAAATCAACAAGAAACCTCCGCACTAATTCATCAACCAAAGAAGACTTCCCGGCACCTCCGGTACCAGTGATGCCCAAGACAGGTGTTTCTACATTCTTTAACCGGTTATTGATAAGGGTTAGTATTTCATCAGCATCTTCGGGAAAATTTTCTGCAGCTGAAATCAACCTGGCAATTGAGTTTGGGTTTCTGGTTTGCAGTTCTTTCAATTCACCATTAACACTTTGCCCAATGGGAAAATCACTGGATTTTACCAAGTCATTGATCATTCCTTGCAATCCCATATCCCTGCCATCATCGGGAGTATAGATTCGATCAATCCCATAATTGTGAAGTTCCTCTATCTCTTCAGGCAAGATTGTCCCACCGCCACCGCCAAATATTTTTACATGTCCTCCACCCTTCTTTTTGAGCAGATCATGCATATACTTAAAGTATTCAATATGTCCACCTTGATAAGAGGTAATTGCAATTGCCTGAGCATCTTCCTGGATGGCGCAATCAACAATCTCCTGCACTGACCTGTTATGTCCCAAATGGATCACCTCTACACCTGTAGATTGTATGATGCGACGCATGATATTAATGGCCACATCATGACCATCAAATAATGAGGCGGCAGTAACAATCCGAATATGAAACTTTGGTTTGTAGGGGATAATGGTTTTTTCAGGCATTACAAATTGAAAAATTCCACTGCAAAGTTACAAATTATTAATGAATTTTCGCTGTAAAAACTACTCGACAAGTGCTAACAGAGTGGGATTTAAACAATTCATTCGCTGCTGTCCCTATTCCAACCGCTACCTTTTGGTTGTAGTAATCTGCGTAGGTGATCCATTGCTTCAATGTTCTTTGGATTATTGGTACTTTGTTCAATATTTTTCTTTTCCCTACTGGTAAGCCTCCAGTTTAATGATGCCCGGGTGCGTATGTTGGAATTAGGTTCGATGGGTGGGATATACTCCATATCAATACGTACAAGATCCCCTTTAAACCAGCTTTTGGAAAACTCTATTTTGCTGTCATTGTTTATATCTTGCATGTTCTCAAAATTATTGTAAATGTTGCTGATTGGTGTTGAGAATCTCTCAAAAAGGGAGGGATTAACATTTTTTGCTATAGGCCCATCTTTTAATGAGTCCCTGATTGACAAAATGACAACACCCGAGGTATTCATGGAAATCCAATCCCTAAAAGCATATAAAAACCTGATAGCATCGCCAATCCCAAAATTATCTGATATCCCAGAATCCATGATTAGCATTGGGGGATCGCTTGGAAGGGTAATGCTAGGGGTTATATAAGGGAAGGAGGCACTCATGCGCAATGCACTAAGGAACCTGAGGTTTTCTGCCCCCTGATCTTTAAAAAAAGTCAAAAAATCAACTCCTTCAATTTCGAGATTTGCAGATTGATCAAATGCCCCGCTCATGTTCATGTAAGAAACCTGATGAGGTGATATAAATAATTTTCTTCCATCGTTTACTATGGTGGGTGTGATAATCAACATCGGAATAATTGCATCGGCCTCGGGTTCTTGATATGCAATTAAAGGTTTCTCCATAATTTGGTTGGTATTTAAGTTCAGATGTTTCTCGAAAGAGTAACCACGGTCTTTGGGATAACTTAATCCATTGTACTCGAACCTCTGTAAATTCACGAAGAGGTCATTTGCCAATAAACTGAAAATGATCGGGTTTAAATTGTCATTAGATATATTTGTCCTATACTGTTGATCTAGAAGATCCATAGAGTCACCTAATTGCTTCCTCAGATACAATTCCCTGAAATAACTTGCCCCAATTAAACCACCAGAAGCCCCCGTAATCAGCATAGTGTTTTTCATTAATAACCCACTTGTGGCACTATCAGCGTATTGAAGTGCCTGCATAGTCCATAATGAAGCTCTTTGCCCTCCTCCACTAGCGCAAATAAATACCATTTTCGGTTTGCTTTCCTCAAATTTTCCTTTCCAATTATAAAGAATATTTATGGTCGTCTCCCTGTCCCGTTCATATTTTTCCTTTTGACTGATATTCTTGAGATTGGAAAGTGAATAATTGGCTTGCACACCTCGGTAATCGAGTCCAAATGCGTGATACTCTCTTTTAAACACTCCACTTTTAACCAAAAAGTTAAGTAATAATACCAATGCCAGGATAAACGAAATGGACCATCCTCTAAACCAATATGAAAATGCCCCGGTAAACATTACAAATATGCTGAGAAACAGAAATACGCTGGCTGCCGCGGGAATTTGGAAAGAAGGGACGTCTTTAAAAATCCCCATTGTCATGATCAAGAGGAATATGACAAGTTCAATGATTACCAGGTTGAGATGGTTTTGATCAAACACTTGTAGGATGGTTGATTTGTCATAGAAACTATCATCTTTATTTACCTTTTCTACTTTAAGCTTAAAAGTGAAATAGCAATCTACTCGGATTTGTTTTTTCCTTGCAATATTAAGTTTACTTAATGCACTGCCCCTAGTGGCTTTTATGTTCCGTTTTAACTTTTCATCAACTTTACAGACCACATACTTGTAAATATCCTTGTTTGTTGATCTGAAATAAAGATACAATAGAAATCCCAAGCTGATATATCCCAGAATTAATCCCAAAAGATTCAAGGCAATGTCAGTTGTGGTGGCAAATTGATTATTGATTTGAAATTTGATGATGTAAAATATATAAAGTGATAAAAATGATATAGGTATAATACTGTTGTTGACACTGAATTTAGTGAATGGTTTGGGGAGTGCCCCCAGGAATGTAAAACGATGTCCATCCACGATATAAGAAGTTATATGGAAGGCCACACTTAAACCCGACAATGTTATCCCTACTATGAAAAAGCTCCAAAAATTAACCAGATTAAGATATTCTGGGTCCAGGAACAGAAAGTGGATACCAAGTGCAGCCCCCAAATTCCCCGACATCAACATAAATAAAAATACCCAGCACAACACC
>CBDVAV010000382.1:0-5260 GCA_965372055.1 uncultured bacterium
TTCCAAAATAGTCCCTATCCGGATGTCGAGCTTGGAAAAATCTTCGTAGGTTATCTCTTCTTTTTGGGGCATTATTTTAGTATTCTGATTTTGTGCTACATTTAATTTTTTAGTGCCAACTAATTTATCAATTTGAGCTTTAATTACTTCATTATCAATTTTTTCAAAAAGCAAAGAAGGTTGGTTGATAGAGTTTCCAGCTTTTAGCAGATCAAATGATACTGCAGAACTCCAGTTTAAACCATCCAAGTTCAACAAAGTACCGAGCTTTTTCATGGTAAAAGGCAAAAATGGACCTCCCAACACATATAAATTTGCTGCCACTTGTAAGCTTAAGTTGAGGATAGTTGCAACTCGATTGGGGTTTGTCTTGATTAAATGCCAAGGTTCGGTATCAGCTAAATATTTATTGCCCGCCCGGGCAATATCCATGTATGATGCAAGCGCATCCCTGAATTTATAGCCTTCTAGTGAAGTCTCAATCCTAGTTTTGAGGGCTTCAATATTCTTGATCAGAAGATTGTCAATATCAAAATATTCTCCTTTGTCTGGCAATTTACCTTCGAAATACTTGTGGGTCAGCACCAGTGCCCGGTTTATAAAATTACCAAGTATTGCAACCAGCTCATTATTGTTCCTAGCCTGAAAATCCTTCCAGGTAAAATCATTATCTTTAGTTTCAGGGGCATTTGCACATAAAGTATATCTTAAAACATCTTCCTTACCTGGAAATTCATCCAAATATTCATGCAACCATACCGCCCAATTCTTGGAGGTGGATATTTTATCCCCTTCTAAATTTAAAAATTCATTAGCGGGAACATTATTGGGAATGATATAACTTCCATGTGCTTTAAGGATTACTGGGAAAATTATACAATGAAATACAATATTATCTTTTCCAATAAAATGTAGCAACTTGGTATCTTCAGATTGCCAATAATCTTTCCAATTCTTACCAGCTTCTTTTGCCCAATCAATAGTTGCAGAAATGTAACCAATTGGAGCATCAAACCACACATACAAAACTTTTCCTTCTCCATCTGGAATTGGCACCGGAACTCCCCAATCCAGGTCACGAGTTACGGCTCTTGGCTTTAAACCGTTATCAATCCAGGATTTACATTGTCCATAGACATTGGTTTTCCAATCTTTTTTATGCCCTTTTACTATCCACTCGTCTAACCATTGCTCGTAGTCATTTAATGGAAGATACCAGTGTTTCGTACTCTTCAACTGAGGCTTTTCACCACTCAAGGTAGACCGTGGCTCTATTAGCTCGGAAGGACTTAAAGAGCTTCCACAAGACTCACATTGATCGCCATATGCCTCCTGGTAACTGCAATTTGGGCAAGTACCTATTATATACCTGTCTGCAAGGAATTCATTGTGCTTTGCATCAAAATATTGCTCAGATTCAATTTCCTCGAATTTGCCATCGTCATATAATTTCTTAAAAATGTCAGCTGCCGTTTGATGATGGGTTGGTGAAGATGTCCGGTGGTAAATATCAAAACTGATCCCAAAATCTTGAAATGATTTCTTGATCATTGTATGGTACTTATCAACCACTTCCCTCGGCGTGACGCCATCTTTCCTGGCTTTCATTGTAATGGCAACACCATGCTCATCGGATCCACAAACAAAAGCTACATCCCTACCCCTACTCCTTAAATATCTTACATAGATATCCGCAGGCACATAGACTCCAGCCAAATGTCCAATATGAATGGGACCATTGACATAGGGCAATGCAGCTGTAATGGTGTACCTTTTAAAATCTCTAGGCATATTTATTTTTTTGATCAGCAAAGATAAAGATTTGAATATTGTTCTTGCTCAAGGGGATAACAATTGTTATGGTTTCAGTAAAGTTTCAACATTTATCCAATGTTTGGATGTTGCCAATTAAGTTTTATCTACTTTTGCAAATTATTTTATATTGATGCCGGAAATTAGAAATATTGCCATTATCGCCCATGTAGACCACGGGAAAACAACTTTAGTTGATAAAATTATTTATACAACGGATATCTTTAGGGAAAACCAGGAGAAAAAGGAGTTAATCCTTGACAGTAATGAGTTAGAAAGGGAAAGAGGGATAACCATATTATCAAAAAATGTAGCAATAAATTATAATGGGGTAAAAATCAACATTATTGATACCCCCGGCCATGCCGATTTTGGTGGGGAAGTTGAAAGAGTACTCAAAATGGCTGATGGTGTCCTGTTATTGGTTGATGCCTTTGAAGGGCCAATGCCTCAAACCAGATTTGTACTAAGCAAGGCCTTGAGATTGGGATTAAAGCCTATCGTGGTAATAAACAAAGTTGATAAAGAAAACTGTAGGCCGGATGAGGTACACGAGCAGGTATTTGATTTAATGTTCAACCTTGATGCCAGTGAAGACCAACTGGATTTTCCAACGTTATTTGGTTCATCAAAACATGGTTGGATGAGTGATGACTGGCAAAATCCAACCGATAATATCAACCCATTATTGGATGCTATTCTAAAACATATCCCAGCACCCAAAGCATTAACAGGCATACCACAAATGCAGATAACCTCCATGGAATTTTCTTCATACGTTGGAAGAATTGCTATTGGGAGGGTATATAAAGGGAACATTGAAACCGGTAAATCCTATGGACTGACCAAAAAAGATGGTTCCACGGCTAAGATTAAAATTAAAGAATTGAATGTTTTTGATGGGTTAGGGAAAAAAGTAGTTGACAAAGTGGATGCAGGGGATATTTGTGCAATTGTGGGAGTGGAAAGTTTTGACATTGGAGATACTGTAACCGATTACGAAAATCCTGAACCTTTATCAAGAATTGCCGTGGATGAACCCACGATGAGCATGCTTTTTACAATTAACAATTCCCCATTTTTTGGTAAAGAGGGTAAATATGTAACTTCCAGGCATTTACGGGACCGATTATTTAAAGAAACAGAGAAGAATCTTGCTTTAAAAGTTCAGGAAACTGATTCTGAAGATAAGTTCATGGTTTATGGAAGAGGCATTTTACATCTTTCCATCCTAATAGAAACTATGAGAAGGGAGGGATATGAGCTGCAAGTGGGTCAGCCCCAGGTAATATATAAAGAAATTGATGGTAAAAAATGCGAGCCAATTGAGCTATTGGTGGTTGATGTACCCGATGAAGTATCAGGCAAAGTAATTGAACTTGTTACCCAAAGAAAAGGTGAACTTTTGGTGATGGAACCCAAAAGGAATATCCAACATCTGGAATTTAATATACCTGCCCGTGGTTTGATTGGGTTGCGCAACAATTTGCTTACCGCCACTGCCGGTGAGGCCGTAATTACACACCGCTTCAAAGGTTATGAAAATTATAAAGGGGACATCCCAAGTAGATTAAACGGTTCACTGGTTTCTATGGTTGACGGGCCGGGAACAGCTTATGCAATTGATAAATTACAAGACCGGGGGATTTTCTTTGTTGATCCGGGTGAAAATTTATACACGGGTCAGGTCGTCGGTGAGCATACCCGTAGTAAAGATCTGGTAGTCAACATTCATAAAGGCAAGAAGCTTACTAACATGAGAGCAGCAGGATCTGATGATAATGCGAAAATTGCCCCTAAAAGGAAATTGTCATTGGAAGAAACACTGGAATATATTCAGAAGGATGAATACGTGGAGATTACCCCTAAGTGGATTAGAATGAGGAAGATTTATCTTAATGAAAATGAACGCAAGAAACAAAGCAAAGTTTAACCTTTTCCTTTTCGCATTTTCTCATAAACATCCCAAAGTTCAGTAGGGATTTTTTCAAAATCGCTAAACTGCCCGGCACCTCTTAGCCATTCACCACCATCTATAGTAACTACTTCTCCATTTATATAAGCAGAAAAATCCGAAACCAGATATGCTGCCAAATTTGCCAATTCATGGTGTTCCCCTACCCTGCCCAATGGGATGCGCTTTGCGGGGTCGAATTTTTCTTTGAGATCACCTGGCAACAAGCGGCTCCATGCCCCTTCAGTGGGAAAAGGCCCCGGGGCAATGGCATTGCTCCTGATTTTATATTTTGCCCATTCTACAGCTAATGAACGGGTCAAGGCCAAGACACCTGCTTTAGCACAAGCTGAAGGCACAACATAACCTGAACCACTCCAAGCATAGGTGGCTATAATATTGAGGAAAGTGCCAGGCTGCTTTTTATCAATCCAATTCTTTCCTGCTGCCAATGAAAAATTATATGTCCCTTTAAGCACAATATCTACCACCACATCGAAAGCGCGATTGGACAATCTTTCAGTTGGACTGATGAAATTACCCGCCGCATTGTTGATCACTGAATTTATCACTCCAAACTCATCCTCTGCCTTTTTTATGGTCTCTTCTATTTCATTGTACTTCCTGATGTCACAAGCCAAAGGCAATACCGGGTTACCAGTTTTAGCATTGATCTCCGTTGCCGTCTTTTCGAGTACCTCCATTTTTCGGCTGGTGATAACCAGGTTAGCGCCAAGTTCAGAAAGATAAGTTCCCATTGATTTACCAAGTCCCGTTCCGCCCCCAGTTATAATAATAGTTTTACCTTTTAAGGCGTTCTCTTTTAACATTCCCTCCATAATAATGCTTGATTTAGATGGCGGTAAAGCTATTCAAATAACTTGAATTTGGCAATCGGTATTAATTGGATTGCAACTAATATATTTTAGGGATTTTTCCCAACCATAAGTATTTGGCTTATATTTAACATTCGATTGAACTAGAACCCTATGCCCTCAATAATCCCCGGCTACGAATACGACATCTTCATCTCCTATCGCCATAAGGACAATATGTATGATGGCTGGGTTACCGAGTTTGTTGAAAACCTAAAGAAAGAACTGGAGGCAACCTTCAAAGAAGATGTATCCATTTATTTTGACGAAAATCCACATAATGGATTATTGGAAACTCATGTTGTGGAAGACTCCCTGGCCACAAAACTAAAATGTGAGGTATTAATTCCTATTATTTCCCAGACTTATTGCGACCCTAAATCCTTTGCCTGGACAACTGAGTTTCTGGGTTTTAAAAAAATGACCCTAAATGATCAAGTTGGCTTAAAAGTAAAGCTGACCAATGGTAATATTGCCAGCAGGATTCTCCCTGTACGCATCAACAACCTGGATACTCAAGACCATAAGTTGTTGGAAGATGAATTGGATTTCTTACGGTCAATAGATTTTATTTATGAGGCAGCCGGTGTGAACAGGCCTCTTCGGGCAAAAGATGACG
>CBDVAV010000383.1:0-5227 GCA_965372055.1 uncultured bacterium
TTTTGAGAGCCATAAAGTCTGAATTGCATTGTCTACTTCATATTAGTAAAATAAATTTTTAGTAATTTTACCATTGCTTGTTTGAAAATCAGATTTTATTTGTAGATGGAGACCTGATATAAAATGCTGAAATTACTTTTCAAGGCCATAAATGTGCAACCGGATGAGGAAGGCAAGGTTTTGCTTTTGCTGGGAAATGGGTTTTTCATGGGAGTATTTATGGCCACCTATCAAATCGCTTCAGAATCATTGTTTATATCCAATGAAGTCTTACAGAATTATATTAGGGAAGGTATTTTTGCTGCAGCTGTTTTAGGTGTAATTGCCACTGCAATCTATGCCTACCTACAGAATAAGATTTCATACTCCAAGTTGGCAATTATTAATCTTTTCACAATATCCTCCATTTCAATATCCTTGTTCTTTTTAATTAATTCAGCATCACAAGAGTATTATAACATAGTCATTTTTGTCTTGTATGCCATGAAAGGGCCACTGATTGCAGTAATCCTCCTGGGTTTTTGGGGTGTGTTTGGCAGGATGTTCGACCTCCGCCAGTCAAAAAGGATTATAGGGGGTATTGATGTCGGACAGCTTTCAGCGGTAATAATTACTTTCTTTGCTGTAGGTTTTGGTTTTGTCGTGATTCCGCAAACAGAAGACCTTCTTGTTTATAGTGGCATAAGTGCAATTATGTCTCTGATTTTTCTATTGGTAATAGTAAAAAAATATGATTTGGAACTTGTAAAGGTCAGTACAGGAGAAGCCACAAGAACAGGTTACAAAGATATGTTGAAAAACAACTATGTTGTATTATTGATTCTGTTCATTTCATTCTCCATAATAGTTTTGCTTTTTGTTGAGACTTCCTATCTATCCGTTTTAAGCGATCAGTATCCAGAAGAAAAAGAGAAGGAGCTAACTAAATTTCTTGGATGGTTCAACGGGTCAATTTTTGTTTTAAGTCTCATTTTCCAGACCTTTTTTGTTGATAAGATCATTGCAAATTATGGATTGAAAGTATCTCTTCTAATTGCCCCTATAGTATTGATATTATTTACAGTTCTTTCAGTAATGACTGGTGCCATATATGGCTTTGAGATTAGTTCTCCTACCTTTTTTTGGTTTTTCTTGTTCATAGCCCTTAGTAAACTCTTTTATACATTTTTGCGTGAAGCATTGGAAAACCCCGTCTTCAAACTTTATTTCATGCCACTTGATACAAGAGTAAGATTTGACATTCAGGTTAAAGTTGAAGGATTATTTAGCGAGATCGCTAAACTCATTGCAGGCAGTGTAATTCTTTTATTGGGATTGTTAACATTTTTCGAATTGATTCACTACTCATATTTCTTGGTAATAATCATAATAGCATGGTTATATATCACTGGGAAGCTGTATAACGAATACAGAAATAGAATAATGCTAAAGCTTGAAGGTCAAGATGTTAGTTCTGCCAGGTTGTTGAAAATTCAAAATGTTATTATTGATGAACTTGACCAGGAACTCGGAAATTACACTCCTGAAAATGCTATTTTTTCTTATAAACTATTAGAGAAAATTGATCCTGGGGCCATTAGTGCATCCATAAATAAATTAATGCGACATGATAACAACAATGTCAGGGAATATGCCCAGTTTAAAATGAATGAAATTCGTGGACTTTCAGTTTCGGAGGATTATATCATCAGTTTTCGGCCAGTTGGTCAAATGAGTAATGGCAAGAACATAGTAGCCGGGTTAGATCTTGAAAATCTTCTAAAAACAGGGGATATCTCTAAAATTCGAATTTCCAAGCTAAGTAAATCCAGCAATGTTAATGACCGATTGTACGCAGCTGAACTTATTGGAAATGCTTCCGATAAAGAGACCACCACGTATCTTCTGGAATTATTGCATGATATCAATCCAAAAGTGAGGACTGCTGCCATTAAGGCTGCTGAAAAAAATTATAATAATGAAATACTAAATGGCTTAATTGACAATCTTGAGTCACCGGTTTATAGCAACCTGGCCCTTAATGCCTTGCTGCTAATTGGAGATAATTCCTTCAAGGCACTGGAGTCCGAATTCTACAAGGCAGGTCAAAATGTTCAGATAATGCTCAAAATAGTGCAAATCTATGGTAGGATAGGTGGTTCCAGGGCAATTGAATTGTTATGGAACAAAATTGATTATCCAGATAAAATCCTTGTTACCCAGGTACTTACTTCCCTTGGTGACTGTGGGTTTAAAGCCAATGTAAATCAAATAACCCGGATAAAATATGCCATCGAATCAGATGTCGCAGACATTGCCTGGAATTTGGCCGCGATAGATGAAATACCGGATAATCAAATTGGTAAACAACTTAGAGAGGCTATTAGAGAAGAAAACACTCATGATATTGACCATATCTATACTTTGTTGGCCATGCTATATGATGCAAAATCCATACAATTGGTTAAAGAAAACATTGAAAGTGGAACAAGTGAAGGGGTGACCTATGCTATAGAACTTATAGATGTTTTTCTTTCAGACGATCTCAAACAGAAAATAATTCCTGTTTTGGATGATATTACTGAGAATGAAAAAGCAAGAAAGCTTGAAATAATCTTCGCTCGACAAGGGCTTGGTGCTAAAGAAGTATTGAAATATCTCATCAACCGGGACTTTAACCAAACAAACAGGTGGTCAAAAGCATGCGCAATTCATCAAATTGGGAAAATGAAGATTGAGCCTTATTTATATGACCTGATTGCTAATTTGTTCAATCCCGATCCATTGGTAATGGAAATTTCTGCCCAATCAATTTATCAGATCAGCGAAGAGCAATATCACCTACATACAAAACGATTAGGCACTGATAAAAAAGAATTGCTTGATCAGGTAGTGATGCATGAAGGATCAAAAAAATTGAGATTTGATAAAATATTGGTACTGAAGGAAATGTATATTTTTTCCAAAGTACCGGGAAGAATATTAGCCAGTGTCGTTGATGCAATGGAGGAGATAATAATTAAAGAAGGTGATAGTTTTGCATTGGATTCAATTTACGGAAACAGCTTTTATATTGTATTTGAAGGGGAATTGGATTATTTCGAGGAAGGGTCAGTTAAGAGGAAAATTGAGAAAGGGGAGTTCGTTGGCGAATTGCTGGATGATGAATACAGGTCTAAATCCAACATATTTCAAGCAACGAAAGATTCAACTATCTTGGTGATCCAGAAAGACAAGTTTTATGGATTGCTTTCCGACAATTATGTGTTTGCACAAAGTGTAATGCAATACCTCTATGCATCCTGACTCTTTCGGAATTTATAGCCTGATAACTGCTTGTAGTACCCATTTATAACAGTAGAATGTAGTAATTTTGCTTATAAATTATTGTATTTTAGCCAATAATGATCTTATTTACATCATTATAGATACTAAATTAGCTTAATATTAGAAATTCTCTTTAGAATTCTATTGACCCTTATATACTATAATCCTTAATTCAAGTGCTTAACTACGAGATCCATATGGGGCAGGAGGAGTTACAACTTCTCGATTCAGGATTAAAAGAAGATTTGAGGTTGGCAAACCCATTTCCCGGACTCAGGCCATTCGCTATAAATGAAAGTCATTTGTTTTTTGGCAGGGAAGGCCAGGTGGACGATATATTGCTAAAACTAGCTCAGAATCGATTTATTGCTGTTTTAGGTTATTCCGGGAGCGGGAAATCTTCGTTGATGTACTGCGGTGTTGTCCCAGTTTTATATGGTGGTTTCATGACTGAGATTGGTCCAAATTGGAATGTGGTTGTCACTCGACCGGGACAAAACCCAATTGATAACCTGGCAGCAGCTATTTTATCCCATGATCAGGAATTTATCAAGGCCACTGAAGAAGAAAAGTTAATAAATAAGACAATTACTTCATCCATCTTAAGAAGTGGAACCAGTGGACTCATTGATGCTGTAAAAAGATACAACCTCGGAGAAACTGAAAATTTGCTTTTGGTAGTTGATCAATTCGAGGAACTATTTAGGTATAAAGAAAATGAGTTAATAACGGAATCAGCTAATGAAGCAACTGAATTTGTAAACTTGTTACTCGAAGCGATTGAACAAAAAGAATTACCAATTTATGTTGCAATCACCATGAGATCCGATTTCATTGGGGATTGTTCACAATACAACGGGCTTACCCAAGTAATAAATGATAGTAATTACTTGGTACCACAGATGACCAGGGTACAAAAGAGAATGACTATTGAAGGTCCTGTGGCAGTTGGTGGAGGTTGGATCTCTGATCGTTTAGTTAAAAAACTCCTGACTGATGTCGGTGAAAGCCAAGATCAACTTCCTATTATGCAGCATGCTTTGATGAGGACCTGGAACTACTGGGTAGAACATAAGGATCCAGGGGAACCAATTGATATTCGGCATTATAATGCAATCGGTAGAATAGTTGAAGCACTCTCTCAACATGCAGATGAAGCGTATGAAGAACTTGAGGTGAGGGAAAAAGAAATAGCAGAAATTTTATTCAAGTCTATTACTGAAAAAGGAAATGATATCTACGGAGTTAGAAGGCCTACAAGTATCGCGGTAATTGCTGAGATAGCTGGGGTAGATGATTTTTCAGTGATTAATATTGTAGAGAAATTCAGACAGCCAGGGAGATCATTGTTGATGCCCGCTATGAATGTGACCCTTGATAGCGAAACCGTTATCGAAATATCACATGAAAGTTTAATGCGAATCTGGGCAAGATTAAAAAATTGGGTAGCGGAAGAGAATGAGTCAGCGCAAATGTACAAAAGGCTTTCCGATGCAGCAACTATGTACCAAATAGGCCGAACTGGCTTATGGAGGCCTCCCGATCTACAACTGGCTCTAAATTGGCAGAAAAAACAAAACCCTACCCGTGTTTGGGCACAAAGATATGATGAAGCTTTTGAAAGGGCAATAGTATTCCTGGATACCAGTAGGATAACCTATGAGGCAGAACAGCGAAACCAGGAAATGCAGCAAAAAAGGCTGCTAAGACGAACCAGGATGGTGGCGGTTATTTTGGCAATTGCAGCTGTTATAGCAATTATCTTTTTCATATTTGGAATTACTCAACAAATTGCTGCCGAATCTGAAAGGGATGCCGCGAATTTGGCAAGGGCCCAGGCAGAACAGAGCGCAGGAGAAGCCTTGAAGGCGAAAGACGAAGAAGCTGCTGCCAGGGAATTGGCAGATCTAAAAACCAATGA
>CBDVAV010000384.1:0-5201 GCA_965372055.1 uncultured bacterium
GGGCTGACACATTGGCCATGGTTTCGTCCATAACTGCCAAAAGACGCTAAATACTTGCCTTCAAGGGTATATGTTTTAATTTTAAAGGCTCCAAAATCACTCACGTAAAGTTTATCGTTTGCCACGTAAATATTAGTAGGTTGAAATAAATATTCTTTGTCACCCGGCTTTGATTCAGCTAAAGAATAAAGAAATTGATGCGTGGAATCATTTTTGTAAATGTATATTCCGTTAGGTTTTAAATAACTGACCCATATTTTATTATCATACACGAATACATCGGTAGGTTTATAGTTTTCTCCTTCTCCGAAACTATCTATGTATTTTCCATTATCATCGAATATCACAATCTGCCGACGTTCAGCATCTGCCACATATAAAAAACCATCTTGATCGACAAAACAGTTAATGGGCAATTTTAATCGGCCCAAACCTGTAGGGACGAAGTATTCAAAGGTTCGGTTCTCAAGATCGATGATCTCTAAGCCAGGAAGTTCCAGGTCGCATACATATAATTTACCTTGATGTATACTTATTCCATATGGTTTTTTTATTGGTTTTTGAGTATCCTTCCCTGTAATATATGTAGCAAATGAAGATTTTTTATCAACAACTTGTTCGGAACTACTCAGGCTTGTGAGGAATTGGATACGGGCAGTATCAGGAGGGCTGGGATAAACAATCACATCCGTTGAGGTTGCCTCCTTATAATGTTGTTTAGAACAAGAAATAATTAGAAATATAGATGTTGAGGCTAAAAATAATTTATAATATTTCATAAAGTCCAATCATTTGTACGGTTCATATACTAATTGAATAGTTGATGTAATTCACTTTTCAAATTCTGCGTTTGAGCAATTAATAATAAATTTCAATAATTTCTCGTACTTCTAATATGATTTATGTCAGGTAAGGTCATGACTTCGTTAAACCTAACATCTTTTCCAAATTTGCTCCTTCACGGGTTAATTAAATTTTACAAAAAAAGGGCGGTAAACCGCCCTTTATAGTTTTCAATACAGTTTTTATCGCAGTTAAATTATTTAGAGTGACAGGTAATACAAAGAGCGCTATTATTGTTACTCTTTCTTAAGAATGTACCATACTGCTTATCATGCACATCATGACATGTAGCACATTCAAGCCTGTCGCTAAATAACATATCTGCAGCTATAGTACCTCCTGCCGGCAACCCGGATAGATCAACTGATGGATTCTTAAGTTCCCCATCAGTGGTTGCTAAGGCTGTAGTATAAGCAAATCCGATAGGGTGGTCATCACTTAATTCGGCTAGGGTACCACCTATCAGCTTACCATTGGTATTATCCATGGTAGTTGTTCCAACATTACCACCAAATGCATCAATGGCCACAGTACCATCATGACAACTCAGGCACAATTTTGAATTTCCCGTTAAGGTAGTTTCAGGTGAGGAGTCTAAGGTGGCAGCATTTGCATAAACATCATAGGGATCCTTAGCGGTTAATGTATGATTCCATAATGGTGCACCAAATGTACTGATAGCATTGTGTGGGGTATGGCACACGACACAAATTTGTTGAGTTGCAATATTCCAAGCCGCCCCTGAAAAATCATGTAACGAACCGGCAATTTGAGTAAAACCAACTGTTGACACCATTATCGCAAATAAAATTGCAGAAATTCTACTAAATGTTTTCATATGAATTAGATTTAAAATTTTCAATTAATAAAGTTATGTGTACACTTATTCATGGTTTAAAGCTAATGTATGAGGACATTCAATAATATGACAAATATCATATTGAAAATTGAAGGTTGTCAATGTTTTGGGATGAGTAAATTGAGCTACCTCAGTTTTTACAATTATCTCACTTTTTTAAGATGAGATTTTAAATGAAAACAGCATTATAGCATGATGCATTGGTCATCCAAGTTTCACATTCAGCATTAACACCAGTTAATCAATGTTGCTTTGGAGGTAGACTGGGCAATTTACTACTATAGATATTTCCTGATTTAGAATTTTGGCTATCGCCTGATTTCAAAACCAAACTGAAATAGACTCTGATACACCTCTAAATACTATAATCGCCATAAATATCAATGCAGAAACCACGGTTAAAGCAAACAAGAATATCATTGTATAAAATGATGTGGATAATAAATTTTCTAAGATGACACTAAGGCGATATTTGATAAATTTTAATGTTATCATCTCATTAGTAAGTTCTTTGAAGTAAAGTATGATAATTATTCATTAAATAAAATGACATAAATCATAATTATAGATATGTAGGCCAAAATATTTATTTATTTTGAATAAACTAAATAAAACTAGTCAGAACAACGGATCACCGAGAATGCCAAAAATGATAATTTGAGAGGATTTAAGTGAAAAAAGGGATTTATGCTAATTGTTTTAGGGGGGGGCTATTTTTTCAGAAGTATTGTTGGATTCAATCATATTTTTTAGTTTTTCATAGTCACTAATTATAAGGTCCTTCCCCTTAGTATCTATAATATTTTCATTTTTAAAATGAGTCAAAACCCGGCTTACTTGTTCCGATGTCGCTCCAATAATATCCCCTAATTCCCGTCTGCTTAATTTCACTTTTATTTTCATTTGCTCTGGATCAATTCCGAAGGTTTCAATTAAATAAAGCAGGGCTTCTGCCACCCTTTCATTGATACACATTTGAGACAAATATTTTAATCGCCTTTCACTGTGGCTAAGCTCCTGGGAATAATACTTCATCAAATTGAGTGTTAATTCCGGGTTGGACAAGAAGACTTCATGTAGTATTTCATTGTCAATAAAACAAATTAGGGAGTCATCAATAGTAACAGCGTTCGAAGTATAGGTCTTGTTATTCTCATCCTGCCAATGCCCAAGAATATGTCCATTAGAAGCAAAACGAACAATTTTTTCCTTTCCTTTAAAGCCAGTCGCGGTTAATTTCACTTTTCCCTCACAGATGAAGTGAAGTCCAAAAATCAGATTCCCCTCGTAATAAACATACTGCCCTTTTTTGTATTGGGTATGAGTCATCCTGGAGTTAAGCTTTGAGAGCCAAATTGGAGAACTATAATTAGATACTATACAATTTTTATGACATATCGTATCATTAGGCTCAGTCTTAATCCCATTCCCTATTATTTCCATAATCAATTTGTTGTTCCTATTAAAATCAAAAACCAAATCAGGCGAATAATGTGGATTGTATGATAATTATCAATGATTCCTATCATCTCAAATTATGAATTATGTCAAAAGCTGCTTTCTGAGAAGTTATGTTTAACAATGGATTATGATGAGCAAGCCATAAAACTTTGTATTTTATTTCCATAAAGGCTCATGTTAAAGGCTAAGAATATGCATTTTGGCAGACTTTATAAATAATCAGGGTAGATTTTGTTGGGCAATTATGAATCAATCTCGTGGTTTATGCTCTCATTTAAATACGGATGATTTTTAGGGATTAGTGGAATTCTGCTTAAGGCCCGGCTTACAATTAATATAAAGAGACCTGTAAATCCAACAAAGGTCCCTATCTCAATGTAGCTGATGTGAAGTCCACCGATAGATCCAGGCATTATTTGAAGGTACAGATCCACCCATTGTCCAATTATCAATATTATACAGACGAAGATTATAACATGCTGGTTTCTGTCTAATTTGCTATGCAATAGGGTCAAAAAAGGAATAACCCAATTCAAAATGATATTCAAGTAGAAAAATGTTCTCCACTCCCCTTCAGTCCTTGTTACATAATAAATGGTTTCTTCCGGGATGTTTGTAAACCAGATCAATAAATATTGAACAAACCATAAATATGCCCATAGAGTGCCCAACATAAAAAGATACCTTGAGAAATCGTGCAAATGATGCTTGTTGAGGTTGGCAAAATGCCCCTTTCTGTTAAGAATAATTACTATTAAAACAATAATTGCGACAGCATGATAGAGCCCTGATACAAAATTCTTTACTGCAAAAATAGTACTGAACCAATGCACATCAATTGACATAATTAAATCGAAAGTGGCCAGGGAAAAGGTTATTGCCACTATAAAAATAAATATCTTGGAATATAATTCACTTTTGTGAAAACTGTGAAACCCACCTTCTAGGTCTTCCTTTAATGAAGTTCTTCTTAATAGTTCGATCATTAGTATCCATAGCGCAAAAAAAACGACCAACCTGATAAAGAAAAAAGGAATATTCAAATAAGGGGATTTATGTTCAATTAGGGGATCAGGGAATCCAGCTTCCAGATGTGACCAGTGATATATCGATTGCATTCCAAAGATCAAAAACAATATTAAAACCGCAGCTACTGGCAAATAAGCCCCTAGTGCAAGAGGGATCCTTACAAATAATGCAGACCATCCAGATTGTGTTATATACTGTAATGCAAGGAAAAAAATGGCACCTATTGCAATTGATAAAAAGTAATAATTATTTAAAAGAAAATTTGCCCAAGTTGTGTTCGGGTCGAAATAAAATCCAAAACCAAGAGTAGCAATTCCAATAAAAACGAATGCTAGAGCAAAAGTCCTTAAAGTTGGTGATACAGAATAATTGTTGTCCATTACATTGTCTTAATTTTATTATTTGAAGGAAGTTCAATTTTAATATATAAGATAATCTTCCATTTATCCTCCGGCCTTATAAGAGAAGCAAAAGGACCCATAATGGCTGATCCAAGAGTTATAATATGATAATACTCTCCATCTGGTTTATTTAACATTTCCAGCGTGATTAAAGAAGGCGGTTCTGAAGGGTATTTACCGCTGGCATAAAGATTCCCATCACCCTTACCATCAAATCCATGACAGTTGGCACAAAAAATATTGTATGCAAATTTTCCACGTTCCAGGTTTTCTTGATCAGGCTGATAAGGATTGGTTAATTCGATTCCAGCTAATTTCATACCTTCTCGGGTCTTCGGATATTGATAAGGCACCATATGACGAGGAATTGTACCTTTCACGGGGAGTTGTGCGGTTTTACCATCAGGAAATATAGGGTTAGGGGCATAGGTTTCATAGGTTTCGGAATAAGCCATATCCGGAAAATATTCATACCCCCTTTTTCTATTATTAGTTTCACATGAAAATAGCAAAAAAACCAAGATCGTTATTGCTGATAAATTATACCTGGGGTTAACAAGTGTTTTTAATCCCTTTGGGGTTTTGAATAACCATGTAGTATCTTTTAA
>CBDVAV010000385.1:0-5196 GCA_965372055.1 uncultured bacterium
TCTCTTTCATCACCGTCAGGAACTGCCCTGATTACCATGATTTTTACATTCTCTGCAATTCCCCTGGATCCAATATCATTATTTCTATTGGCTGCGATTATCCCGGCCACATGAGTGCCATGGCTGGCGTCTGGGCCTATAACATCATTGTTCCCATAGAATTGCTCATAGAGGTTATCGTAATTATCACCAACGATATCCCGGGGATCAAATTCAGTGTTATAGGCATAGTTAACTTGGTCTCCATAATGATCCACGGCTTGTTGTAAACTTTGAGCCACAGCTTCAAAATCAGCATCTTCGCCAACATTTTGCAAGATGAGGCTAACAATACCCTTGGCTTCCTGAATGATCTCATCACTGGACTCAATTGCAATCACTACTTCAAGTGTAAGCTGGTCCGTATCAAGATAACTTTTTAGAAGTTTACTGAAACGAACTGTATTAGTATAGATGCCCAAGTAAAATTGATGTTGCTGTTTTGACTTTTCTGAAGTTTCTTCAAAATCTTTTTTTACTTTGACCCAGTATTCATATTCACTTTTGTCTTTCTTGCGTACTTTGTTTTCATTAACATTCTCGAATTTACTTTTTAGCCTTACAAATTCCCTGGTAAGTTCATAAGTATCTTTACTCACATGTTCGCCGTTTTTTCCTCCTATAAAATTCCATCCATTGACATCGTCTATGTACCCATTTTTATCATCATCAATGCCATTACCAGAAATCTCATCTTCATTTACCCAGATCTTACCCTGTAGGTCTTCATGTTCAATATCAACACCAGAATCAATTACTGCTACAATTATTGTTCGGGATGGTTTATCCTTTAACAAAGTATTATAGGCTTTGTTACTGCTGACCCCTTGAATTTTGTTATCAATAGGATCCAGGTTTATCCAATCTTCAGGAGGGCTTGAACCATTGGATTGAGCATTTAACTGAACGGATATAACGGTTATTAATACGAATAAAAGCAAGGATTTACGAATCATGGTTATCATATGTTGGTGCTTTTCTGGAAAATAGAATTTCAAAATTAATCTTTATTAATTAACTACGCCAAAATTTTATATAGCCGGAAGGGAAATTTTTAAAGGATTCTATTTAAAGCAAAACCTTTTAAGTTGATATTTAGTATAATCAAATATATTTGTTCTGAATAACAAAAAGAAATAAAGTGAAAGGTACCAATGTAGGTGAGTTTGAAGAACTGGTTATGCTTACAATAGCAGCGTTAAAAGGAGATGCTTATGGTGTTGCCATTAAAGATGATATTGAAATCAGGACCAAGAGGCCAATCAGTATTGGTTCTTTACACTCAACCATCGCCAGGTTAGAGGATAAGGGGTTTGTTGTCTCGACAATAGGAGGGGCAACAAAGGAAAGGGGGGGGAGGAGAAAGCGATATTTCAAATTGACAAGTTTCGGAGTAGGTGCCCTTAATAGAGTTAAAACCCTAAGGGATGAGTTATGGGACATTTCAAACCTAAAACTTGCAATCAGCAATGGGCGATAAGAAATTTCAAAGTCCCCCTAAATGGGTTCAAAAGCTGTTTCTATGGCTAAATAATGAAGGTGCCGTCGAAGACCTTATTGGAGATGCAGATGAGATTTACAATAGGGAGAAAAATCAATATTCGCAGTTCAGGGTAAATTATAGATACTTTGTCCAATTGTTAAAGCTAAGTGTTTCATATGCAGTCAGGAAAAGACAAGGGCAAATATGGAATATTATCCCAGGGACTATCAATCCAAATGGCATGATCAATAATTATGTAAAAGTTGCTGTCAGGGGTCTGGTAAAAAACAAGCTGTTCACTTTCATCAATGTTATAAGCCTGGCCATCAGTATGTCAGTTAGCCTAGTGATAATAGGGATGATCTTTGACTTGATCAGGTATGATGATTTTCATGCCAATAAAGAAAAGATATTCAGGGTTATTTCAAATGTTGATTATACAGCCTTTCCATCTGATTTAAAAGCCACTGCCCCCGAGCCAATTGCTGGCAAACTTTCCGAATATTCGGGAGTGGAAAAGGTTGTCAGGATACACAGGGGATTTAACGGAAATATTGATACCGGAGATAAAATCATTCCCTTGAGTGGGTATTTTGTTGATGGCTCTTTTTTCGAAATCTTTTCATTTGACTTGGTTAAGGGGAATTTTGCAAAAGCTTTGAATGAACCATTTTCAGTAGTAATTGGAGAAAAAGCTGCCATCAAATTATTCAATGATATTGATCCCCTTGGCAAGATTGTAAAAGTTGGTAATTTAGGTGATTTCTTGGTGACTGGTGTGATTGAGGATGTACCAAAATATTCTCATCTGCAATTTGAAATGCTTGCGTCGTTCTCAACTGTTCCAGTTCTGGAAAATGATGTTAAAATCAATCCAGTCACAGATCGTTGGGATCAATTCTTTTCAACCTACGTGTATGCCTTATTGCTTCCGGATGTGAATAGAGATGATATTCAATTCGAACTGGACAGAATTAGCGGAAGAGCTTACAAAAACCTGGAAAATGTGACAGCGGCATTTAGCTTACAAGCTCTAACAGATATAGTACCTGGCCCTGACCTAAGCACCCAAATAGGGCCTAAAATGTTATATTTGCCTGTTATTATCCTTTCAATTTTGTCTTTTGTTATTCTATTGTCTGCTTGTTTCAATTACACGAACCTGTCCATTGCAAAATCTTTAATAAGAGCAAAGGAATTTGGCCTAAGAAAAGTATCTGGTGGAACCAGCAAGCAAATATTCCTGCAATTGATTGCAGAAACCATCATTATTTCAATATTTTCACTCGGCTTCTCAATAGTTATATTTTTATTGGTGAGGCCTGAATTCCTCGCCATCGTGCCCCGTGCCAGCCAAATGTTTGATCTGGAATTGACATTGTCCCTTTTCCTGTTTTTTCTTCTATTTTCAATGCTAATTGGAATATTGGCCGGGATCATACCCGCACTTTACTTTTCAAGGATTAATCCCATCAAGGCCTTGCAAGATTCAGGCTCCATAAAAGGTCTCAAGAGGGTGAACTTTAGAAAGGTATTGATCACATCACAATTCGCACTGTCACTGCTCTTTTTAACGGGTATGCTGATTATTTATAAGCAGTACCGATTTTCACTTAATTATAATTTCGGCTTCAACCAGGAAAATATTTTAAATGTTCCCCTACAAGGAAACGACCATGAAATGTTGGCCAATGAGTTTATGAAAGTACCTGAAGTAAATCTGATATCAAAAGCATCGTTAATTCCTGGTACTGGATCAACATCAAGTACCTGGATTAAACCAATTGACGGACAAGACTCTATCATTACTTTTTTGATGAATATTGATCATGCCTACATCGATAACCTAAACCTGAAGATGGTGGCAGGGCGGAATTTTGATCCCGTATTTTTCTATAAAGGTGAACCTGTTGCCATTGTAAACCAGGAATTTTTAAAGGCTTTCTCTCTTGAACTCCCATTGGATATTATTGACAGTGTTTTTATAATTAATGATACTCAATTCAAAATAATTGGCGTGATAAAGGATTTCCATTACTCACACCTTGAGGATCCAATTAAACCATTCATCTTCACTAATGATCCAAAGTTCTTCAGATACATCAATTTAAAGATATCTACTTCAGACATATCTGCGACCATGAGTAAGTTGGAAGATGCCTGGGTTACAGTTGATCATAAGAATGAGTTCAAGGCAACTTTTTTTGATAATCAAATTGAGGAGACTTATGGGTTTCTTATAAATATCATGAAACTGTTTGGGTTTTTCGGATCAGTTGCCATTACCATAGCAGTTCTTGGGTTGCTGGGGATGGCTGTTTTTAGTGCAGAAGCAAGGTTAAAAGAAGTTGGCATTAGAAAAGTTCTCGGGGCTTCAAACATCAACTTAATAGCCCTTTTGTCCGTGGGATTTGTTAAGCTTTTATTTATAGCTGCAATTATAGCAATGCCATTAGTGTTCTTATTGTTTGACAAGGTAATTCTCGCATTGCACCATTACCGCACTTATGTTGGATTTTGGGATATGCTAATTGGTTTCAGCTTTATATTGGTGATTGGTGTACTCACGGTAGGCTCCCAGGCATTTAATGCTGCCAGGTCAAATCCTAGTGAAACTTTGCGGAATGAATGAGATTGTTAATAATAGCCAATAGGATTTATTGAAAAGTCCCTCAAACTCACATTTATCCTCCTACGTAAATACTTCGGCGGACAAGCTCAATCCAGGACACAATTCAAGCAAAGGTGTTCCACGAAGTAATTGAAATAACTCGGGGTATCTTCTTTCTTCAACATCGCCACGTACCATGTTCTGTGAAGCCCATTCTTGGTAACCCTAACAGTAGCAAGCCTGTTTGATGATAAATAGGGTTTCAATGCCCAGGTTGCCATCACTTTAATGCCCAGTCCTGCTTTTACCATTTCAATTGTTGCCTCGGTAAGCTGCATGGCTATCACATCTTTAAGCTTAACACCATTCGGTTCTATTAAACTGCGGTAAATCGAAGTGGTTTCCAAGGGATAGTCGTAAATAAAAAGGGTCTGGCTTTCAAAATCTTCAGCTGTCACATACTCTTTTTTTGTCCAAGGGTGGCCTTCTGGTACAACTGCTACCTGCTCGTCAATAAAAAGCTCCTTATAATTCAGATTAGGATCATCAATGGTACAACTGGTTATTGCCAAGTCTATCTTTCCCTCTAACAAAGCTTTAATGGTATTGGTAGTATATTCAGGGCAGATTCTAACATCAACTTTTGGAAATTCAAGGTTAAATTGTTGAAGCAATGAGGGTACCCAATGATAACAAGTATAGCATTCGGTAGCCAGTTTAATTTTTCCGGTTTCTCCGGAAATGTATCTTTTTATTTCCAATTGGGTATCGTCTATTTCTTTAAGGATTTTTTTTGCAGATTTCAGCACGATTCTCCCTGCACCGGTCAGTACCAGTTTCTTGTTCACCCTATGGAAAATCTGTGTTCCCAGTTGGGATTCCATTTCTTTAAGCTGATGGCTTAAGGCACTTTGAGTGAGAAATAGTTTATCAACAGCCTTGGTTAGGCTTCCTTCTTCAGATACTGTTTCGATGAGTTTAAGGTGCTTAATCTCCATGTTGCTTGTATTAAAATATTTAATGTATATTCCAAAATTAATTCATTTGATTAATAAATCAAAAT
>CBDVAV010000386.1:0-5189 GCA_965372055.1 uncultured bacterium
GGAGTATATCCCTGTAATGGGAATGGTCACCAGAGGGAAATAAAAAACTATTACCAATGGATGCTCAGTAGTACTTAACATCCTAACAAAATTGTATGCTAATCCTGCCAGGGCCGAAGCTACTAAGCCAATCAGCATAAAGTTTATAGATACCCTTGGATCAAATCCCTGAACAAAAAACACCCCAATCATCGCCATCAAGAAAAATAGCCATTGTAAGGGCTTAACTTTCTCTTTTAATAGAAATATGCCAATTACTGTAGTAAATACTGGAGCCATAAACTGAATAGTTACAGCACTGGCCAGGGGAATTTTTTGCAGTGTTATGAAATAGAGGATCAAGGCAATGGCACCCGCAGATCCACGAAAAAGCAAAATCTTTTTATTGTTACCCCATACCGATACTTTTTTTAACCTCAGGATTGATAGACTTAAAATAAACGATATTACGGACCTAAATAGTACGATCTCAATAGCAGGGATATTCGGCACCAATTTTACACATAAATTCATCATAGCAAACATCGAAGTTGCATATAACATGAACCGTACTCCTGGGGTCATCATAGTTACAAATACAGATCGTTTGAATGGAAGTGACAAATGTAAAACAACAATCTACATTTACTTATCTGACTAAGATGATTATATTTAATCATCAAAATAAATAATTATTATGCCCCTGAAAATAAATCAACCTGCACCTGATTTTTCATTACCTTCCACTAATGGAGGTATTTTTCGCTTGAGCAAAATCCAGGAAAACAAACCTTGTATTCTCTATTTTTATCCCAAAGATTTTACCCCGGGGTGTACCAAAGAAGCTTGCCAATTCCGGGACAATATTGAATATTTTAAGGATTTAGACATCGAAGTTTATGGCATTAGTAAAGACAGCATTGATTCGCATATCAAATTTAAAGAAAAGCACCAGTTACCATTTGATCTATTGGCAGACACGGACGGAAAAGTCAGTAAATTATATAGAGCAACAATTCCCCTTTTAAATATTTCAAACCGTATCACTTATCTGCTAGATAGAGAGCATAAAATATCTGCTGTTTATAAAAACCTTTTCGGGGCGGGCAATCACTTGGAGAGAATGGTGGATGCTGTCAAGAGCTTGTGATCTGCCCATCTACAATAGTTAACTTTCGATCTGCCATTTCAGCTAAAGCAGCATTGTGGGTAACAATTACAAAAGTATGTCCAAGTTCTTCCCGTAGTTTGAAAAATAGGCGATGCAGCTCCCCTGCATTTTGCGAATCAAGGTTTCCACTGGGTTCATCAGCAAATACAATTGAAGGGCTATTGATGAGCGCCCTGGCCACTGCAGTTCTTTGTTGTTCCCCACCCGAGAGCTCAGATGGCTTGTGGTCTTTCCGCTCAAGAATGCCAAGTACCTTCATCAAATCCAGGGCTCTCTGTTCAACTTCCTGTTTCGTATCCGATTTAATAAAACCTGGAATACAAATATTTTCGAGTGCAGTAAATTCCTGAAGCAAATTATGGAATTGAAAAATAAACCCTATATGTGTATTGCGAAACCGGGCCAACTGGTTGCCGTTCATATTTTCAAGAATTTGATCATCCAAGAGCAATCGACCTGAATCAGGCTTGTCCAGTGTCCCCAAAATATGAAGTAATGTACTTTTACCAGCACCAGAGGCACCAACGATGGAAATAATTTCATTCGATTTAACTTGTAAAGTTATCCCTTTTAAAACATCTAGATCCCCATATGATTTATGAATATCCTCAGCGACAAGCATTATTTCGATATACGTTAACTATTCATCCAAACATACTAAAATCACTCTAATAATTACCATCTGATATTATATTTTGCGGTCATCAATCTTGAATAATCAGCACAAAAGGGTTAGATTGGTGCTTGATTTCCGGTTAAATATTTCACCCAAATGATATCTCTAAAATGAATATACACGAATACCAGGCAAAAGATATTTTAAAGAGTTATGGAGTTAACATTCAAGAGGGGATTGTAGCAGATACACCCGAAAAAGCTGTTGAAGCAGCTAAAACCCTCAATCAGCAAACGGGAACAGAATGGTACGTAGTTAAAGCTCAAATTCACGCTGGGGGAAGAGGAAAAGGTGGAGGGGTTAAACTGGCCAAAAACCTTGATGAGGTTGAAGAGCTATCAAAAAATATCCTTGGGATGCAATTGGTCACTCATCAAACAGGCCCCAAGGGAAAAGAGGTACATAAAGTATTGATCACCGAAGATGTTTATTATCCAGGTGAATCGGAACCAAAAGAATTCTACGTGGGCATTCTGCTTGACAGGGCCAAGCACTGCAATGTAATTATGGCTTCAACCGAAGGAGGCATGGATATAGAGCAGGTTGCAGCCAATACCCCTGAAAAAATCCATAAAGAATGGATCGATCCCAAGGTTGGATTGCAAGGGTTTCAATCAAGAAACATTGCCTTTCAATTAGGTCTGAATGGTGATGCCTTCAAAGGTATGGTGAAATTCATACACTCACTATACAATGCTTATCTGGGAACAGATTCTTCATTATTTGAGATCAATCCCGTACTGAAAACTTCTGATAATAAAATCCTTGCCGTGGATGCCAAAGTTAATCTTGATGACAATGCGATTTACCGTCATAAGGATTTGGCTGAACTAAGGGATTTAGCAGAAGAGGATCCCCTGGAAGTAGAGGCCGGTAAATCTGACCTAAATTATATAAACCTGGATGGAAACGTGGGTTGTATGGTCAATGGAGCAGGACTGGCAATGGCCACCATGGATATCATTAAACTTTCCGGAGGTGAACCAGCCAATTTTTTGGATGTTGGAGGTTCTGCAAGTGCTGAAACAGTGGAAGCTGGCTTCAGAATTATTTTGAAAGACCCCAAGGTAGAAGCCATTTTAATAAATATTTTTGGTGGAATTGTGAGATGTGACCGAGTGGCAAGCGGTGTAGTTGAAGCCTACAAGAACATTGGTGACATTAATATACCTATTATCGTGAGGTTACAAGGTACTAACGCGGAGGAAGCAGCAAAAATCATAGAAGAATCAGGATTAAAAGTAATCTCTGCAATTCTTTTAAAAGATGCAGCTGAAAAAGTAAAAGAGGTACTTGGGTAAAAACCCAAATTGTTAATTGTCAATTACTATTTGTTAATTGATTTGCACCCGTAGCTCAATTGGATAGAGCATCTGACTTCGGATCAGAGGGTTGAGGGTTCGAGTCCTTTCGGGTGTACCAATGAAAAAGATTTCCAAAGATTTAAATTTCAATTGGCTCTGATCATTTAAAATAGCATTGGAAGAACGAGAAGCCTGTCCCTAACCTACTTCCAGACAGGCAAGCTTGATTCGAATAATTCTTCTTCTGGATGTACAATCTCACATTCACGTAATAAATTATGGAAAAAAACAGTAAAATGGTTACCTATTAATCAACCAGATCATTAAATTTGGTGCAAAGTGGTTTAATATTAATGAAAAAGCTAGGCCTCATATTAATTTTTATTTTGATTTTGACTCCATATCTGGATGCTCAAAGCTTTTATAACCGGAAAAGGGATAGAAGGTTTGTAATATCAGCAGGTACTGGAACATCATCCTACTTTGGTGAATTGAGCAATGATGGAGATTTTATGGATACAAAACTAAATTTGGATTTTGGATTACAGTACAGGATTACAAATAACTTATTCTTTGGAGCAAGTTTTATATTTTTTCAACTTCAGGGGGATGATGCAGAAGCTGATGATGTCGGTAGAGTGAAAAGGAATCTGTCTTTCAGGTCAAATAATTCCGAATTAAACTTTGGAGCAAGGTATAATTTATTGCCTGAAGGAGAAAGGTTCTATCAAAGAAGACCAATTAATTTTTATTTGTTTGCCGGCTTGGGTTTTACATGGTTCAGCCCTACAGCTGAATTGGACGGTAAAAGATATGCCCTAAGATCCCTTGAAACCGAAGGAGAAAAATACGCACCTTTTACAGCGGTTATACCATTTGGTGCAGGAATGAAATTTATGGTTTCACCATATTTTAACTTAGTATTGGAAGGAGGTTACAGGCTAACTTTTACGGACTATTTGGATGATGTGAGTACGGTGTACCAGGATCAAAGTTTATTTACTGACCCAGTTGCAGCAGCATTAGCGGATCGTAGCCCAGAATCAGGTCTCCCCGCGAGAGAACCTGGCAGGATAAGAGGCAATCCAGAACAAAATGATGGATATTTTATCTTGAACGTTAAAGTCGAGTATTTTGTGCCAGCAGGAATTTTGTTTTCCGGTAAGAATAAAGCGAAAAAGAGGAGGTCCAGAAGACGGCGACGCTAAACGAAAAAGTTATTTTGAGCTAATTTCTTTACCCTTGTCAAGTGCCTCAAATCTGGAAAAGTTACTTAGAAAACCAGGTACAAGTTTTTTCATATATCCTACAAGTTCTATCTCGTCTTTGTTTTCTGCTATTTTAATGAGGTTTTCTACTTCTTTAGAAACTTTCAAATAAGGTTCTTCACTAACTTTAGCAATCAATATTTTCTCGTGGTGGGTGGGTTTTGTATTCTCGGTAGTATTTAAAAGTTCCTCATATAATTTCTCCCCTTCCCGTAGTCCGGTAAAATGAATCTCCACATCCTTGTTTACTTCAAGTCCGGAAAGGACGATCATTTTCTTGGCCAGGTCTACAATTTTAATCGATTCTCCCATATCAAAAATATAAATCTCACCTCCCTCGCCCATTGCCCCAGCTTCCAGTACAAGCTCACATGCTTCTGGGATGGTCATGAAGTACCTGGTAATCTCGGGATGAGTAACTGTAATTGGCCCACCTGACTCAATCTGCTTTTTAAACAATGGTATCACAGATCCGTTAGATCCCAGGACATTGCCAAACCTAGTGGTGACATACTTGGCATAATTTGACCCTTGCGAAACTTTGAAGTTACTCAATGATTGGACATACATTTCGGCAATCCTTTTTGAAGCACCCATAACACTGGTTGGGTTTACTGCCTTATCTGTAGAGATCATTACAAACTTATAGGCATGATATTTATGGGCTAGATCAGCTACTACTTTTGTACCCAACACGTTACACAATACTGCTTCACCAGGGTTGCTTTCCATCATAGGAACATGTTTATAAGCGGCCGCATGATAGATTATATCAGGCAGATACTTCTTAA
>CBDVAV010000387.1:0-5186 GCA_965372055.1 uncultured bacterium
GGTCCAGGGAAATCGGAACCAGAAAAGTATTGGGGGCTCATAAAAATCAGCTCATTTATCAATTTATAACTGAGTCTACACTTTTGACATTAGTAGCTTTTATAATCGCAGGTTTGGCAGCAGTAATTTTATTGCCGTATTTTAATCTAATCGCGGGAAAAAACATATTGCCTGCATCCATTTTTACCAGTCCTGGAATATTGGTTGGCCTTAGTTTGTTGGTGTTGCTCATTGGTATAATTTCAGGTATTTATCCAGCATTTATTATTTCCTCCCTCTCGCCTGTCAGTTCCCTTAAATCCCAGGCAACAGTCAATTTCAAGCCCTCAGATTTTGGGAAATCCCTTACTGTTCTCCAATTTATTTTGGCAGTTATTTTAATTATTGGCTCATCGGTAATGTATCAACAAATGACTTTCTTGCAGTCAAAGGACCTTGGTTTCGATAAAGAACATTTGATGGTAGTTTCGATGAGGGATAAAAGTGTCCGAATGTCCAGGGATGTTTTAAAAAATGAATTTGCCAAACTGCCCGAAGTATCTGGCCTTGCAGCCTCCTATCATACCCCAGGCGTTGGATTGGGGCACTACTATGTTAAAGTTAATGATTCGGAAGATTGGCGTGATATGGCGACATACATTGTGGATGAAGATTTTATTAAAACCATGAATATAGAAATTGTGCTGGGGAATACTTTCTCTGCAGATGATGCCGCTTCCTTACAACATGGATTCTTAATCAATGAATCCGCTGTAAAGGAGTTAAACCTTGAAAATCCACTAGGGGCAAAAATAAATTGGGACAATGAGAAAACCGGAGAGGTAATTGGTATAGTAAAGGACTTTCATGTCAGGTCATTATACCATAAAATTCCTCCGCTGGTGATATTTTATGAACCGGATTACTTCCAATATTTAACAATACGATTAAATGGATCTGATATTAATTCCGCCATTGGGAAACTCGAAACCAAATTCAAGCAAATTGTTCCCGATGCGCCCTTTGAATATAGCTTTGTTGATGAGAATTTGGATAATCACTATCAGGCCGCTAATTCTTTAGATCAATTAACAAAGAGTGCTGCCATAACTGCCATTGCAGTTGCCCTGATTGGATTATTTGGTATGCTTCATTTTAATTTAATAAGTAAAAGAAAAGAGTATAGCATTAGGAAAGTATACGGGGCTTCAGTGTATCAAATACTTAGATTGTCCTTGTCCCAAATTATTCTATTGATGCTTATATCCTTAATAATAGCGATCCCGGTTTCAGGGTATTTATTGGGCATTTGGTTGAGCGGATTTGCCTATCATATAAATCAAGGTATTGATTCTTACATATTCCCTGGCGTTACGGTTTTGATTTTAGCTGGTTTAATCACTTGTTATCAAACCGTTAAAGTTGGTTTTACGAATCTAAACAAAACACTACGATACGAATGATAACCGGCAATCATAATTTCAGGCCCTTTTGATTAGGTATAGATCACTATGAGAGAAGATAATAGAAATATTAACCCTCCACAACTCGCCAAAAGATTTCTCCATTGGTATTGTAATCCTGATTTACTCGAAATGATCGAGGGTGATATCAATGAGGAATTTAATCAAAAGGAAAAATCTTCAGGAATCAGGAAAGCACGCTGGCACTATATCAAACAAGTTATTCAATTCTTTCGCCCATTTACATTAAAGAAAGAAAAAGTTAAATACACCCACGTAAACTATAGAACCATGTTTGGCAATTACTTTAAAATCTCTGTTAGGAATATAGTAAATCAAAAGTTATTTGCTTTCATTAACATTTTAAGCCTGGCCATTGGGCTTTGCTGTTCGATCCTGATCTATTTGTTCATCCAAGATGAATACAGCTTTGACAGAATGCACGGGAAAGGGGCCAATATATATCGAATAAACAAAGTTTCTTACAATCAAAATGGTGATAAAGTTGAGGTTAGTCCATCCCAGCCAATGCCTTTTGGCAGGCAAATAAAAGAAGACCTGGCAGAACTTGAGAAATCTACCAGGCTGGATCAACGCGAAGGCTACATAATAGATGATAATGACTTTTTTTCAGAAATCTTCCTTTTTGCAGAACCCGAAATCTTCGACATATTTTCATTCGATTTTTTGACAGGGGATAATCATTCTTCATTAAATGAGAAATACAATGTGGTGTTAAGTAAGGATAGGGCTTTAAAATATTTTGGAAAGACAGATGCCATTGGTGAAGAAATCACGATCTTTTATGGTGGAAAAAATCATCTGTTTACAGTATCTGGTGTTGTTGAGGACATACCGAGAAACTCGACTGTTCGGTTTGAAGTACTTTTGCCTTTTGAGTTCCTTGCCAGTGAAACCAGTGCATCAAACTACAGGGATTATTGGAGGATGGCTTTTCTGGTAGTTTACACCTGGATCCCCGAAGATGTAGACTTGGATAAATTACAGCAAAAGCTTCCTGGAATACGCGAACAACATTACCTGGAAGCCGTGGATCCATACAGTGTTGCCGACCATATACTTAGTTACGAGTTACAACCGCTTTGGGATATTCACTTTAATCAAGAAAACGGTGGAGTACTTACACCATCAAGTAATCCAAAGTACTCGTATATCCTGGGTGCAATTGCAGTTTCAATTTTAATGATTGGATGTTTTAATTTCATGCTACTATCGATAGGTAATTCTGCCAAAAGGAGCCGTGAGATCGGTTTGAGAAAAGTAATTGGTGGTACACGACATCAGCTAATTTGGCAATTTTTAAGCGAAGCAATCCTAATGAGTTTTATCGGATTTATCTTAGCCATATTTTTCACCTATTTATTGATGCCCATATTTAATGATTTTACTAACAAAAGCCTTGATTTTGAAAATGTATTTTATCCAAATACTATTATCGGGCTATTGGCAATTACTTTTTTAACTGGGATTCTGGCTGGAAGCTATCCTGCATTTATAATTTCCCGGATCAAGATTACAGAAAGTCTACAAAATAAATTCAAATTAGGGGGGTCAAACTATTTTACCAAATCACTGATCACTGTTCAATTTATTTTATCCATAGGGCTAATAATAGGAACACTGATCATGAAAAGCCAAATCGACTTCCTAAACTCAAAGCATCTGGGCTTTAATAAAGAACATTTATTGATAATTCAGCGAAATAATGTACCCATAAATAAGTTCTATAATCATTATAAAAACCGTTTAATAGATAATCCACGGGTAGTAAATATTAGTGGTACTAACCCTGCATTTACTCACGGGGGATTCTCATCAGACTTTGAGTATGAAAATGAAACTATTCCGTACAATATCTTCTTTGTCGATGCCAATTATATCAAAACGCTTGAAATGAAAATTACATCGGGAAGGGATTTCATTTCAGGACTAAGTTCCGATAGTACTGAATCAATCATTGTAAATGAAGCTTTTGTAAGGGCTTTAGGATGGGATGATCCCATTGGGAAGCCTGTGTTGGGCTTGAATAATGCAGGATATGATAATCCTGTTATTATTGGTGTGGTTGAAGATTTTAATTTCAGGTCTTTGGAATATGAGGTTGAACCAATCTGGCTAGCACTGGATAGCGAGGATAGTTTTGATGAATTGTTAATCAGAATAAATCCTGTAAATATCTCTCAAACCATATCAGAACTGGAGGCTATTTGGAAAGAAATAGCATCAGATATACCTTTTGAATATAGTTTTTCTAATCAAGACATGACTGCTTTATATGAATCTGAAGAAAGATGGGCCAAGATTGTTAACTATTCATCTATCCTGGCGGTGGTTGTTGCCTGTTTAGGTTTGTTTGGATTAATGACCCTTACTACAACGGCACGGAAAAAGGAAATAAGTATCAGAAAAGTACTCGGTGCTTCACTTTATAATATTGTCCATATCCTCTCAAAAAGTTATGTATCATTGATTTTGCTTGCCATAATGTTTTCTATACCTGCCTCAATCATAATAATGGAAAAATGGTTGTCAAATTTCGCATATAGGATTGATCTAACCTGGCAGTATTTCTTCTTTGCCTCCGCAATCATTGTTCTTATCGTAATGGTTACTATTTCTTACGAATCCTTGAAATCAGCATTTTCAAATCCTGTCAAAGGTTTAAGAAATGAATGATGATGATATTTTTTGGTGACATTTAAGCCCGTAGATTAACATAGTAAACCACACCTTGACTTTGACTGTTTTTCAGAGTACATTATGAAATCCGATAAACACTCAGATAATGAAATCAATCAATACACTATTCTTTGTACTTGCAATTTTCACTAAATCCATAGCCCAAAACCTCACCACGGAGCATGATAATATTGCCTCCATAATTGTGAAATCCCTGAACCCACAGCCCGGCGAAAAGGCAGTGATTCGCCATGATCCCAAAATGTTTTCTGGTTTGGAGCAGACTCTTGCAGAAAAGCTCAAAGCCACCGGAAGTGAAGTTAAGATTTTCGAATATGGCCTGATCGATAATTTCGAGAGATTGATGGATGATACTGATATCTATATTTGGTTGCCGGTAAGTGATAGGCCTACTTCTTACCCTCCTGATCAGGTCGCTATCCTTGGAAGTTGGCTGGATGATGGAAGAGGCAGACAGGTACACTTCCATTGGGGGGATGGTACGAGGTATGCCAACAGTAGCAATGCTGAACACAATAATACCTATGATGAAATGTATCTCTCTGCCATTAAAATTAACCATCAGGAACTAAACAGGGTACAAAGTAAAATCGTTGAAATACTCAAATCGGGGACAATCCAAGTCACGACTGAGGCAGGAACTGATCTGAAATTCAGCATAGGTGACCGACCAGTCACAATTCAGAACGGAGATGCATCCATAGATAAAATGAAAAATGCCAGAAACAGAATTGACAGGGAGATTGAGATACCGGCAGGAGCAATACGGGTGGCACCATTGGAAGAAACGGTGAATGGGAAAATGTTCATTCCATCCTTATTAACAGGCAATGGAGAAGTAAAAGACCTAACGCTTGAATTCAAAAACGGTAAGATTGTAAAATATGAGGCCAAAGTGGGTATTGAGGACTTTGAAGCATTACTTAAGTCACAGGATGCAATAAATCATTTCCGGGAATTTGGTTTGGGCGTTAATCCTGCACTTATAATTCCAAATGAATATGAATTCATTCCATATTATGG
>CBDVAV010000388.1:0-5175 GCA_965372055.1 uncultured bacterium
AATGATGTTTATTTCGATAACCACAAGAGGATGAAAATAGTAAACCCTTGTGTTATCAATACCCAGTACCAACAATTCATTGCCCAAGAATACCTTGCATACAAAGTTTTTAATATACTCACAGATTCAAGTTTTCGGGTGCAGCCGATTATTGTAAAATATAAGGATATTAACCGATCTGATACAATTAAGATGCTTTCCTTCTTTATCGAGGATGCCAAGAGCGTGGGGAAGCGAATAGATGCAACTGAAGTAAAGGGGGTTTTATTCTATGCAATAATCCAAAATTACCATAACACTGCTACTTTGGAATTTTTTCAGCATATGCTGGGAAATGATGACTGGTATTTTCCAGATCACAATGTACAAATGTTTGCTGCTCCAAATAAAGATACTCTTTTGGTTCCTTATGATTTCGACTTTTCCCGCATGGTGTCTGCAGTTTATGCATATAGGAGTGATAATAATACATATCGTGGATTTTGTCACACGGAGGAAGAATATAAACTAACTATCGAAAACTTTAACCGTAAAAAGCAGGAGATTCTTAACCTGTACACTGGCACTGATTTGCTTAATGAAGAAAACAAAAGTCATTCCTTGCAGCTGATCCATAATTTCTACAATATCATTAATGATCAAAAGAGGCTAAAACTAGAGATTTTAGATATGTGTGAAGACGATTATTGAAATTATGGTATTCTTAAACTCCAGTCAATATTCCTAATTTTAAAAGCTACTATAACATAAATAAATCAATTAATGGAAAAGCCGTTGCGATTTTGTGGAAAGATAATATGTTATTCAAACTTGATGGAAAAGATCGACAAGAAGCATTAAAGTTGGCGGTTCAAATATCGGCCCTCACTTATATGCTCCTGATAAACCAATGAAAGGATGGCTTTCATTACCATTTGAACATTCTGACAAATGGATCAATTTTACTAAAAAACGGTTGTATTTGGAAAGACATTAAAATAGAATTACAATGGTTTAAAAAATCCCGATAACACCGAACGTAAAAATCAAAAGAGGTGTTGTATATAATTATTGCAATTACATTTTTCTAAAAACTTAACTAAACAACAATATGAAAAGGATCAAAGAAATCTTATCAACCAGGATAGTATTGCCGTTTTCTGTGATTTTGTATGCAGCAACCATCTATCTGTCATCGTGCATGGGAGGGGTTGACTCAAAAGAGTATGGAGTGGCAGCCACAGAGTGGGACGATTATAAAAGCTGGTATAAAGCTACTAAAGAACCCAACACTGGCGATCCTACCGGATTTCTCGACAGCAAACATAGAGGTGAACAAGCATACCGTGATGTTTTTGTGAATTCCATAGCAGAGTCAGTGATGAAGGGTGAATCAGCATTTCCATTTCCTGAAGGATCCATCATAGTAAAGGAAGCCTTTGATGACAAGGAGGATTATGATGCTCAAAAAGGCCCTGAATTGACGATTATGGTTAAATTGGCTGATGGGGTAGCACCTGATACCAATAACTGGCTTTTCATAATGGGGGCAAGTGGTACTGTAAGTGGTACCGGAATGGATTCCAAGTGGGGCAAATTCTGTGGCAATTGCCACATTAATGCCATGTCTAAAGATTTTAGTTTTATGGCTGCTACCACAGCCAACTAACTCAATTGGCCCCCGCAAATATTAGATGATAGTCTTCTAAATCCAGTTAAAAATTCCGATTCCGTTTAAGGCATCGGAATTTTTTTATTCCAAGCAAAAAAAGTTAATAATGATGGCTGTCTTATCTAAATTTTAACCCGGATTTATAAATATTGTCATCAAACATCATCACACAATAAATTAATTCCCATTGAGTGACAATCTATTTCTTTTCCAAGGCAATGAAACTTCTGCTTTTGTGCCAAGTCTTTATAACTTTGCCGATGATGCGCAGTGGATACAAAGAATGTTATTACAGGACAATAGGCAATAAATTAAAATGTTTGCCATAAAAGCCTTTTCCAGACTGCCTCTGTGGGTCTTGTATGGCTTCTCCAGCTTCCTTGGATTTTTGATCTTGAGGGTTTTTCGATATAGAAAGAAAGTGGTAATGGAAAACCTGAGGAATTCGTTTCCGGAAAAGGACGAAAAAGAACTGCGTTCCATTGCAAAGGGATTTTACCGGAACTTGTCTGATATTATAGTTGAAACCTTAAAAGGGTTTAGTATCTCAAAGCATGAACTTGTTAAAAGAGTAAAATTCAAGAACGTGGAGTTAATGGACAACTATTGCAGGGAAGGCAAGTCTATGATTGTGCTCACACTTCACCAGTGTAATTGGGAGTGGCTGTTAATGTCTGGTAGTATTCAACTTAAATTTCCTATAGATGTGGTATATCTTTCCCTGCAAAACAAACATTGGGATAATATGATGATCTGGATGCGGTCCAGGTTCGGAGGTAACCCAATACCTGTTGGGAAAGCGTTAAGGATTATGACTAAAAAGGATAATATTGTAAAGGCTTTTGGGCTGGCTGCTGATCAGGCCCCGAGCAGGAGATTCAGGATGTACTGGACAACCTTCCTCAATCAGGAGGCCGCATTTATAGTTGGGCCAATTCACTTGCCTAAGGTGACGAATTTTCCAGTGCTATTTATGGGTATGAAAAGGTTAAAGAGAGGGTATTATGAAGTGGATATTCAAAAAATTGCAGATCCGCCTTACTCAAAAGACAATCGTGAAGTTATGGAAAAGTTCGTTAGTAAAGCAGAAGCCGTGATCAGGGAAAACCCTTCCGATTGGTTGTGGAGCCATCGACGTTGGAAGTATAAAAGGTCACAATACGATTGATATTGGTTATATTTTTACCCACGGAAGATATTAGAGCATCTATAACCTTAATTTCCAAATGTTTGTGATCAGGCTGGTTATATTTGCAACACACAATTGAGCTATAATAGCCCATCCCCAATGAAAAATAGATGTGCCTTATTATTTCTAACGGTTACTTTACTGGCATGTAAAACAAATGTGGTGACCATGAGTGTGGTTGAACCACCTGTTGTGCCTCTTTCACCCGAAATAAAAAGTGTAGGAATCATTAACAGGAGTAAGCCATCAAATGAAGCAAAGGGCATTGATAAGCTTGATCAGGTATTATCCCTGGAAGGGGCAAAACTGGACAAAGACGGGGCTAATGAGGCTTTCAAGGGTATTTATGATGAACTAATGGCAACGAACCGGTTTGATAAAGTAAAATCACTGGTGGAGGTTGACATTCGAGGCTCTGGATTGGGAATATTTCCATCTCCAATAGATTGGAAAACTGTTGAAAAAATATGTGACAATAACGATGTAGATATCATTTTTGTTCTGGAATTTTTTGATACAGGTACAAAAGTGAATTATTCAAACAATCCTGTTAAAGTTCAAGGTCCATTAGGTCTTGAAATACCTGCCATAGAACATCATGCAAGTGTGCAAACAATGATCAAAATAGGATGGAGGATATATGACCCTGTGGATAAATACATTATTGATGAGTATCCAATGTATGAAACAATTACCTTAACGGGAAGAGGGATAAACCCAGTTCTAGCCCTTGGTGCTATTATGGGTCGTAAGGAGGCAGTAATACAGGCAAGCAACAGAATGGGGCAGGTTTATGTGTCTAGAATATTGCCTTTTAAAATTAGGGTTTCCAGGGACTATTATGTTAAAGGGACCAACAATTTTAAAATTGCAAAACGTAGGGCACAGACAGGCAATTGGGACGGAGCAGCAGAATTGTGGTTTAATGAAACCACCAATACAAAGCGCAAGATTGCAGGAAGGGCACATTATAATATGGCCATAATTAATGAGATAAATGGGGATTTAGACAAGGCTATCCAATGGGCACAACAGGCTTATGAAGACTTTAATGATGGTATAGCACTGAAGTATGTAAAGATCTTAAAAAACAGAAGGTGGAGAAATGAACAATTTAAAATGCAACATGGCAATTAAATCAAATTACATCCTCCAGACCTTTGCATTTCGTACCCTACCACTTGAGACCTTTAAACTTCTGATCTTGTGATTTACATCCCGGATAAACTCCACATTTCTGAAAAACCAGGTACGCCCTGAGAAAGTGTCCTCTTCAATTGGGGTAAGGACTATATCAGGATGCCTTTGATGTTCTGCAACCAACCTACTGTCTTTAACGGTAATAGTATAAGTAGTAGTAAGTTCATGACTATAATAGCTGCCAACAAAGTCAGATAAGTTAACCTTTTCGGGATCAAATGGAGGAAGCTTTTTAGCCGGAGTAGCTTGTTCACCTTGTTTGAGTACCAACCTGTCAATAATTCCTTCTTCGTTTTTTTGGAAGGTGATCACTCCATTGGTCCCTGTTAAAGCGAATTTGGCTTCTGATTGAGGCTCCAGATTTATAAGGGGTCTTCCGGTAGCCTGCACTGTTAATTGATCTCCTTCATATTTGACTGATAGCACCAATCCAGGGCTTATCCCATATTTACCTACATATGATTTAAGGGTTTCAGGGTCAACAACAAAGGAGGTTTCAGAATCATCTGTTTCCCTAATTTCTTTAACTTCCTCTTCCAATAAGTCTTCTAGGTAAATATCTGCTATTTTATTACCAATTGCGCCGGGGTTAAAAGATCCCAGGTTGCTAAAGACCACTACTGCAAAATTTTGCTCAGGAAATCTAATGAGAACAGTTCTATAACCGGCATCACCTCCACTGTGACTCACCCTTTTCAACCCTTTATACATCCCAATTCCCTGGCCAAAAGCATAACTGATTGTATCTCCACCATTAAGAACTCCGCGCTGGTGCATCTGGTCCATCACCGCTTGGTTGCCCACTTTCATTGTTTCAAAATTTATGGTCCATAGGGCCAAATCCTCTACGGTTGTGAATAGACTGGTAGCTCCAACATTGGCATAGCTCAGCACACTTTTTTTATAACCTCTTGGAGCTTCTGAATATGAATAGGCTCTGTTTTTAACAATTTTCTGATGATCATGATAGAATAGCGTCCGGTCCATTCCTAAAGGTTTGAATATGTTTTCATCAGTCCAGATTTGAAATGGCTGCCCTGAAACCCTGGCCACAATTTCTGCCAGTAAAGTAAAGCCAGTATTACAATAAAGAAATTCATTGCCCGGTACGAAATTTAGGTCCTGCTGTTTGCTG
>CBDVAV010000389.1:0-5175 GCA_965372055.1 uncultured bacterium
TATTATGTGATGAATTATGCACATGAGTTAAATTTACTGGAAGAAGATTTTGAATACCCTGTTGATTTCGATACAATTAACGTAAGCAATTTCCTGAACCTGGAGGTATTGGCCAGCCAACTAAACCTGTGCTTAGATGATCTGAGAAAATTAAATCCTGCAATAAAACATAATGCCCTTCCAGACAATGTTGTAGATTATCCTCTCAGAATCCCAACTGAATACATGTCGGCACTTAACGAAAATAGAGAAGCAATTATGGATTCGGCACATAATACGGGGAAAGAAAAATATGCGGCCATGGCAAAAAATAGTATTGGGAGTACCTATGGCCGGGATAAAGTAGCTTACAGGGTAAAGAGTGGCGACGTTTTAGGAACCATAGCGCAAAGATACCGGGTAAGGATTTCGGATATTAGGAGATGGAACAATCTGCGGGGTAACCTGATCCGGGTGGGACAAAGATTAAACATTTGGACCTATCCCGGAGCCAAAATCAGGACAGCAATTGCTCAAAGCAAACCTAAGATCGAACAACTTGAAAATGGAAATTATTATCTGGTACAGCCTGGGGATACGTTATGGGATATTTCACGTATGTTTAAAGGATTGAGTATTGAGAAATTGAAGACTCTCAATAATTTAAAATCCAATAAGATAACTCCAGGCCAAAAACTTCTTATTGGTTCTTGATAAATTTGAAAATGTTTTGGATGAAAAACAAATTGATGACAATCAATAGGATCGGGTTAATATTTCTGATCTTTTCTCTCGAAGGATGCATGTCAAGCAATTCTGAGGGCCTGTTGCAGCCTGCCAGCGGAAAACCAGGTGATATATTTCTTGTTATGGATTCCTCTAAGTGGGCAGGGGAACTAGGTGCCGTGATAAAAAATACTTTTCAGGCAGAAGTTAAAGGCCTCCCAAGGGAAGAGCCATTATTTAAATTGGTTTATATCAATCCTTTAAAATTAAACAGCGTTCTCAGGAATGCCAAAAACATGATTTTCGTAACCAGCCTCGAAAGTTCCTCAAGCGCAACAGCAGAATTAAAAAGACACTTCACAAAAGGATCCATTGAACAGATAAATCAAGATTCAACCCTGTTTTATAAAATAAATAAAAATGAATTTGCCAAAGGTCAGGAGGTGATTTATTTGTTTGGAAAAACAGATAATCAATTAATAAAAAACATTGAACTTAATAAAGATAAGTTGATAAATTATCTCAATTCGGTTGAGCGAAACAGGTTGATAGCTTCATTGTACGGTGGGTTGGAACAGAAGGGAATTAATAAGAGAATGCTTCAGGATCATGATTTTTGGATGAGGATTCCAAATGGATATAATATTGCCCTGTGGGAAGATGAATTTATCTGGTTAAGGTACGCCGACGTGGGGTTTGATAAGAATCTATTCATTACTTATAAAAATTACACCGACGAAACCCAACTTAGCACGAACAGCATAATCAATTGGCGGAACCGAATAACAAAAAAACACCTTTATGAAGACCCGGAAAATCTAAAATCTTACGTTGTGGCTGAAACACTAGTTCCACCCTTCGGTGAAGTCATTAGCTTTAATGGAAAATATACCAATAGAGTAAAAGGACTGTGGAAAACAAATAACCTTTCAATGGGTGGGCCTTTTGTATCCTATGTTTTTGTTGATCAGCAATTGGCAAGACTGTACTATGTTGAAGGGTTTCTCTTCAGCCCCGGGAAAGAACAGAGAGAATTCATGCGGGAACTTGAAACTATTATAGAAACCTTCAGAACCTCAACGGAAAAAGAAAAAGCAGGCTAAAAAAAGTGTATTAATTCTCATCTTATTGCTTAATTTCGTTTTTTTACTGTCAATTGTAGAGTCTTCCTTCTGGAGAAATTGGTAATTGCTTATGTCAATCAAGATAAGAAAACAAGACGCTCTAAACTATCATGAAAAGGGGCAGCCTGGGAAAATTGAAGTAATCCCTACCAAGTTATTGGCTTCTCAGCGTGATTTGGCACTGGCGTATTCCCCCGGAGTTGCCGAACCATGCAAGGAAATAGCTCAAAACCCTGATGACGTTTTTAGATACACTTCAAAAGGAAACCTGGTTGCCGTGATAACAAATGGTACAGCAGTTCTTGGCCTAGGCAATATCGGCCCGGCTGCATCCAAACCGGTAATGGAAGGGAAAGGGGTATTATTTAAGAAATTTGCAGGTATTGATGTTTTCGACCTGGAAATTGATTGTGATGACCCTGATGAATTCATAAAAGTTGTAAAAGCCTTGGAACCTACCTTCGGGGGGATAAACCTGGAAGATATTAAAGCCCCGGAATGCTTCAGGATTGAGCAGGAGTTGAGGGAAAAGTTAAAAATTCCCGTAATGCATGATGATCAACATGGCACCGCCATTATTTCTGCGGCTGCTTTGATCAATGCATTGGAAATCGTGGGGAAGAAAATAGATCAAATATCATTGGTAGTAAATGGTGCAGGTGCAGCTGCCATAGCCAGTGCGAAACTATATCTCACCATGGGAATGAAAAAGGAAAATATCGTGATGCTTGACCGTAAAGGGGTGATCAGAAAAGACCGACAGGATTTGAATACCTCCAAAGCACAGTTTGCTACTGATAGGGACATTAACACCTTGGCAGAAGCATTAAATGATGCCGATATGTTTCTAGGGCTTTCCGTGGCAAACAGCCTTTCACCTGAAGAATTGAATTTGATGGCGGATGATCCTATTGTTTTTGCATTAGCAAACCCAGATCCGGAAATCAGCTATGATTTAGCCATGCAAACCAGAAATGACATAATTATGGCCACCGGTAGATCAGACCATCCTAATCAGGTAAACAATGTTTTAGGTTTCCCATATATTTTCAGGGGAGCTTTGGATGTCAGGGCCACTACCATTAACGAAGAAATGAAATTGGCGGCAGTGAAGTCAATAGCCGATCTCGCTAAAGAACAAGTAACCGACATGATAAAGAAAGCTTATGGAGGGGAAAATATTGTTTTTGGAAAAAATTACCTCATCCCAAAGCCATTGGATCCAAGATTGATTACAAGTATTTCACCCGCTGTGGCCAAAGCTGCCATCAGTTCAGGAGTAGGCAAGTTAATTATTGATGACTGGGACAAATACAATTCTTATTTACAGGAAAAAATAGGGATAGATCAAAAATTAGTGTCCAGGGTTATAAACAGGGCAAAAAAAGATCCCAAAAAGATAGTGTTTACCGAGGCAAATAATTATAAAGTACTCAAGGCTGCACAAATTGTTAAAGATGAAAACATTGCCATCCCCATTCTTTTGGGAAAAAGAAGTACTATTGAAGCCATCATTAAAAAAAATAACCTTGAACTTAGCGATACTCAGATTATAGATCCCTATGAGGATGATTCAATACTGGAAAAATATGGAGAGATACTTTACCAAAAACGAAAACGCAAAGGATTGATAAAAAATGAAGCGGTTAAGCAAATGAGGGAAAGAAATATGTTTGGGGCAATGATGCTTGACCAGGGTGAAGCCGAGGGATTGATTTCAGGTATTACCAAAGATTACCCCAATACCATCAGGCCGGCACTACAAGTTATTGGGGTACAAGAAGGTATAAGTAAGTTAGCTGGCATGTATATTCTCAGCAATAAAAAAGGGACATTCTTTTTTGCTGATACCACCGTAAATGTCGACCCTGCTGTTGATGAATTAGTTGATATTATTGAATTGACAGCCAAAGGAGTTAGATTTTTTGACATTGAGCCCAGGATGGCTGTCCTCTCTTATTCAAATTTTGGGTCAAACAAAGGTGATATACCCACAAAATCAATGATGGCAGTTAAAAAAGCCAAAGAGAAATTTCCTGATCTGATCATTGATGGGGAAATGCAGGCAAATGTAGCTATTGATAAAGAAATACTAATGGAAAACTACCCATTTAGCGAATTGGCAGGCAAGGGGGCAAATACACTGATCTTCCCCAACCTGATATCCGGGAACATAGCATATAAATTGCTAATGGAAATTGGCGGAGCTGAAGCAATCGGCCCCATTCTATTGGGCATCAAAAAACCAGTACATATTTTACAAATGGGCAGTTCAATAAACGATATTGTGAATATGACAGCCATCGCAGTGGTTGATGCACAAAGTAACCTTGATCGGGAATCATGATTGCATACATTAATGGAAAACTGGTGCTAAAAGAACCTACCTACGTCGTAATTGATGTAAACGGGGTTGGTTACCATATAAATATATCATTGAATACATATGGTGCAATACCAGAAACCGAAAATTATAAACTTTATACTTACTTGCATGTAAAAGAGGATTCTCACACCTTGTATGGATTTCATACAACATCGGAAAGGGCAATGTTTCTGGCATTGATATCGATTTCAGGCGTGGGCCCAAGCACTGGGTTAATGATCCAATCGTCACTTAATCCTGCCGAGTTGCAAAGGGCAATAATGCAGGAAGATGTCAATACTATTAAGAGTGTGAAAGGGATAGGTGCTAAAACCGCCCAGAGGGTAATTCTTGAACTAAAGGACAAAATAGGCAAGGCGGGAATCGAGATAGATCCCTCAGAATTAGTGCTAAATAAAAGCAATACAATTAGAGAAGAAGCGTTATCAGCATTGTTAACCTTGGGGATTAATAAAAGTGCCGCTGAAAGAAGTGTTGATATCATCCTGAAAAACACTGGAACTGAGATTACATTGGAAGAGTTAATTAAGAGGGCTTTAAAAACCACTTAGAATTTCGTTATAGAGAATTGAGCCTTAAAAAATTCAACCATTCATTTATAATCCTGCTTACCATCTTCAACCTGATAATGGTAGGATGGCATAATATTGCCAATGCGGAGGCAAATGGTGCATACATTTATTTTCAGGACACTGTTATAAGAAATGATAGTCAAATCGATTCTGCCAGGATAAAGCAAGACAGCATAAATAATTTGCCATACACACCTTCGAGGCATCCTACCTTCAGGCCAAAGGATAGATTTGGAGATCCATTTTCAAACTTTATCAGCCCTTCGCCCTTGCTTTTAAAAGACCCGGCAAGTTTCTCACTGGACGTGGAAATGGATACTGGCAACAACTATATCATCTATGAAAAAATCGGTGACCTAAATTACAGGCCAACCACATCGATGACTTT
>CBDVAV010000390.1:0-5155 GCA_965372055.1 uncultured bacterium
AAGAAATTTACCGAAGAAAAGTTTTTCTTTGCAGACCCGGGGTTCTTTAAACTATTTAATTATGAATTCATATCCGGGGATCCGTCCACGGCATTATCGGACATTGGCAATCTGGTAGTTACTGAAAAAACTGCGAAAAAATATTTCGGAAACCAAGATCCAATTGGCAAAATATTAAAATACCAAAACAAGCAAACATTTACAATCTCTGCTGTCATTAAAAACCCTCCTGCAAACACACATTTCAAATTTGATTTTATTGCTCCTTTAGAGTTTCAGTTAAGTGAGTGGAAAAAAGTTTCGGGAGTTGATGGACGTGAAAATAAATGGTTCTGGACTGGCTCCTGGACATACCTGAGATTAGTTGATGAAAATCAATACGCAAGCGTTAATGCAAAACTTCCTGAATTTGTTGACCAACATTTTCCGGAGAGAATTAAAAGTGGGGTAACCTTGAAATTACAACCTGTTAGGGATATTCACCTGCATTCTAAACTGGATGGAGAAATTGAACCCAATAGCCATATTATTTATGTATATATTTTTTCTGCCATAGGGATGGCAATCCTTATTATCGCTTGCATTAATTTTACCAACCTTTCCACGGCTCTTTCCCTTACACGGGGAAAAGAGATTGGCATGCGAAAAGCATTGGGTGCCCACAAAGCCCAATTAGTAAATCAAATTCTTGGAGAGTCTTTGTTCACCTGTTTTATTGCACTATTGGCCGCATTGATCATCACGTATATCACTTTGCCAGTTTTCAATTTGATAACAGAGAAGCAATTAAGCCTAAGTAAATTACTTGATGTTGAATACACGGTTTCATTACTTGTGTTATTGAGTGTAATGGGTATTCTCGCGGGGATATATCCGGCCATTTTGATTTCGAAATTCAGGGTGGTAAAAATTCTAAATGGAAATGCAGATCCTGGATCTAAAAGTGCCGGGGTTAGAAAACTCCTGGTAGTTATTCAATTTACTGCATCTGTAGTATTGATGGTTGGTATTGGCATTATTCATAAACAATTAAACTACATAAATAACAAAGAGTTGGGGTTCCAAAAAGACCAGATTTTAGTTATCAAAGCAAGACCTCCGGTGAATGACAAACTAGATGCTTTTAAAAAAGAGTTGCTGAAATATCCTCAAGTAAAGAGTGTGTCCGGCATATCCAGTGTTCCCGGAAAAGGTACAGGAGCCTGGCGGTTTGTACCTGAAGGAGGCTCCCATGATAATCCTGTGGTATTGCCCTTAACTTTCGTGGATTATGAATTCCTGGAGACAACCAATGTCGAATTGATGGAGGGCAGGTTTCTGTCACGAAGCTCTCCATCCGATGCAGAACAAGCATTTATTCTCAATCAAAAAGCAGTCGAACTATTGGAATGGAAGAATGATCCTATCGGCCGCAAGTTGGAATTGTTTGGGCCTGGAGTAAATACAATAATGGTATCGGGGAGTGTAATAGGTGTGGTCAAAGATTTTCATTTCGAGTCATTGCATCATGAAGTCAAACCTTTGGTAATGGCATACTATCCCGATTTTGAGTATTACCTGGCAAAAGTATCAACCGAAAACTTCCCGAAACTTGTAGGCTTTCTCGACAGCAAGTGGAAGGAATTTGCCCCTGAATGGCCATTCGAATTCAACTTCCTTGATAGTGAAATTGACAGTTTGTACAAGAATGAACAAAAGCTGAGCAGCACTGTAAACTACTTTTCAATGTTGGCTATATTTATCGGAAGTTTTGGGTTATTTGCCTTAGGCTCTTTTACAATTAGCAGAAGGGTTAAGGAGATAGGCATAAGAAAAGTCCTGGGAGCATCTATTCTTGGAATTTTTATGCTGGTATCAAAAGATTTTTTGAAACTTATATTGATCGCCGTGTTATTGGCATGGCCAGTGAGCTATTTCATTCTTGATAAATGGTTGCAGAACTTTGCTTACAGCATCAAATTTGATTTTATGGTATTGGTTTTTGCGGGAATTGCCGCACTGTTTGTTGCATTAATAGCCATTAGTTACCATGCGACAAAAGCCGCTTTATCCAACCCCGTGGACTCGATTAAGTATGAGTGATGGAGAGTTATTGGCAACTTCAAACCCATGCTCACATTTACCCGCCGAAGTGAAAAAGAAGGAGGGCTCACACTTCAACTCAAACTCAATAAACACTCAAATCATCTTTGACTTCCAATCCCAACACTTGGCTAAGAAAAGTCAACTCATCAGCAACTGTTTCCTGAAATTGCTGGGTGGTGGTACCAAAGCTATGACCTGCCCCGCGAACAATTTTCAGCATTATAGGATTGTCGCAGCTTTGATTGTATTGCATTGACGCTACGTATTTATAACCGTGTTGTGGTGGGACAGTCTCATCTTTTTCACCAGCTGTTACCAGAATAGGAGGATAGCATTGACCTTCTTTAATAATATGAAGTGGAGAGTAAGAGTACAATACATCAAACTCCTCTTTGATTTCCGAAGACCCGTATCCCCTGGTCCACCCTTTTAATGGTCTGAACAAATGATATCTTAACAAGTCCAGGGAAGGGATTCCAACCAATCCTGCACCAAAAAGATCAGGCCTTTGCATCACAGAAGTTGCCGCAAGTGATCCACTTGCACTCCAGCCATTTGCAACCATTAGTTTAGGGGAAGTATATTTATTCTCAACCAGCCATTCAGCCGCACTTAGATAGTCATCAATGGCATTTTGTCGGTTCAACCGGATCCCTGCCAATCTCCATTCCTCACCATATTCGCCACCGCCTCTAATTCCGGGCATGGCATAAACACCACCCATATCCAACCATGTTAGCATATGAGGTTGATACCAGGGAGTAGCCACCCATCCGCCATAACCATAACCATACATAAATGCAGGATTGTTTCCATCTAATTTCAGGTTCTTTTTATGGGCAATAAATAATGGTACTTTGGTTCCGTCCTTGCTCTTGTAGAAAATGTGCTTGGTAACATAATCATCTGGGTTGATTGGGAGGTCCAGATTAAAATAAGGTTCACTTGTCTGTTTATTCAAGTCAAGACGATAAACCCTAGTGGGTGCTGTAAAAGTGGTCAGGCTGTACCAAACCTCAGCCCCATCCCAATTGCCTACCAACCCCGAACCTATCCAACCGGTTTCAAGATTCAGTTTTTTCTCTAAGTTCCCTTCCAAATCAAATAACTTTATAAATGAAACAGGGCCTTTTCTATAGAGTAGAACAATTTTGCCACCCGAAATAATCATGGCATTGCCACCCTGGGAACTTCCTCCAGCGATGGCTTCATCAGCTTCTGGTATTACCTCTTTCCAAATTGAGGAGTCAGGATGATTTACGTCAATGACAATAATTCGCCCTTTGGGTGCTCCATTATTGGTGTAAAACCAGAACTTGTCTGATTCACTGCCCAGGTATGTATAGGCATAATCATTTTTAGTTAGAAATGGCTTGACTTTACTATCAGGATGTTTTAATTCTTTGAGATAAACCATGTTTTTACTGGCACTGCCAGCAAGTACAGTGATCACCAAATATTTATTATCCTGACTGACAGCGATATTGTATAACCAATCAAGATGATCGGGATTTGAAAAGATTATTTTATCAGCATCAATAGAAGTATTGACTTCATAATATTTAATTTGCCCAAATGGAGTTGAGTTTCCTGAAATCAAATCTTCAGTATCCCCATAATTAATGTAATAGAAACCATTTTCATTTCCATTCCACACCATCTTGGTATTGGCGGTACCTGGGATAACCTCATTACTGGTTTTATTTTTAGCTATATCCAAAATTGTTATATCCCCAAAGCTCGACTGACCATTCCTGGTACGAACCGCCATATATTTTCCATTAGGGCTGATAGAATACCCGCCATTGGTTTTATTGGTTTCCGAAAGTGCCGTGTTAGGATCGTAGACTACCTTCAAATCTCCTTCAAGCCCTTTTTGAGTATATTGTATCATGAATCTCTCCTCAGGGTCTTTTATCCCATAGAAATAATGATCCCCTCTTTTAATTGGTATGCCATAGGATTTACCTGTTTTCCCAAGGGTCTGGATTCTTTTCAAAATAGCCTCCCGTAAAGGATTTTCAGAAATATAACTTTCTAAAAGTTCTTCTTCGGCATTAATCCAATCTTGAACTTCTTCGGATTCAGTATCCTCCATCCATCGGTAGGGATCAGTAACCATAGTTCCATGGTAATTATCAGTTTGGTCAACACGGTGGGCTTCTGGATACTTAATTTCTCCCTCTCCCATCATAACAAATGATGCTATCGCAACAGTAGCTACTACAATCGCAAATCCAAGTTTCATATTTGTATTCATAATAATAGGGTTTAATATGTGCTAAAATATTAGCACATACATAAAAATTTTTTTATCTAAGGTTCTGCTAAAATCTTTGCCAATGATCCAAAATCCCCGTTATCGGCCAGGATAATTAATTGTTCAGCCATATATCTCCTCTCTTCTTTGTTCCCAAAATAAATCTCGGTCAAGTCTTCAATAACAGGGCTTCCATTGATCATTTGTAGATTATTAGTCATTAATATTCTTCTGGAGGCGGAATTATTCATTGCCAGGCAAAAGCTTGCGATTGATTGTTTTAGCTTTTGTACATCTATTTTATTATAGAATTCCATTGCTTTGTTCCGAACATTCGGATCAGGATCGCGCAGTCGTTCTTCAATTATCAGGTAAGATGGAAAACAGCTAATATTTTTCAATGACCAAAGTGAGGCGATTCTAACTTCAGGGTCTGGATGGTTCGAAAATGAGCCGATTTTGTAAAAAGTAGATGAGCTGCCATATTGGCCTAAAGCCCAAATCAATTCTTTTGAAACACTAACATCTTTTTCTCTTGATAAAGCTGTAAACAATGGCCTAATAGACCTGGGGTTATAAATATCCTGCAATTCCACAGCCGCATTTCTTCTTTCTTCAACATTAAAATGCTTTAGCCCTTCGATTTGTGTGATTAAATTTTCTATGCCCGATCCTACTGATTCGTTATTGAATTTAAGACCTGAAATGGGTATAATTAATCCGATTGAGACTAGCAATATTATGCTAACCTTTACACTGTTGATTGCATCTCTTCTTAGGTCTTTTATTAAGATTGACTTGATCCTGCCC
>CBDVAV010000391.1:0-5153 GCA_965372055.1 uncultured bacterium
TGTTTTTGTGATTAATCAATTGATATGAGTTTTTGCATTTATTCCGAACGTAAAGATTCAACGGGATTTGCCTTTGCTGCTTTTATACTTTGAAAACTCACCGTCAAAAAGGAGATGCCAACTGCCAGCACACCTGCCAAAACAAATATTGACCAGTTGATATCAATGCGGTACACAAAATCCTCAAGCCATTTGCTCATTCCCCACCAGGCAATCGGAAAAGCAATGACAGTGGCAATAATCACCAACATTAGAAAATCTTTGGAAAACATTCCTACAATATTGGAAACCGTAGCACCCAACACTTTGCGTATACCAATTTCCTTAGTTCTATGCAAAACATTGTGGGCAACCAAACCAAACAAGCCTATACACGCTATGACTAGAGCCAGAAGAGTGAAAATATTAAAAGCCTGACCAAACTGTCTTTCAGACTGATACAACTGGTTGTATGCTTCATCCATAAATCGATATTCGAACGGAGCTTGAGGTACAATGGATTTCAATGTTTGTTGAATATACGCTAAAGTGTTGTCCAATTCACTCATTTTTACTTTGATGGCAATGTTACCCGTGTTTTTATTTGCATCTAGACCAATGACCAAATACAAGGGTTCAATTGCCAAATCAAACGGTTGAAAATGAAAATCCCTAACCACCCCAACCACCTGCCCACCATTAAATTCCTTACCAACTGCCGACTCCCAACCAAGGATTTTAACTGCTGATTCGTTAAAAATGTAGCTACTGATCGAATCTGTGTAATAATCCGGAGAAAAATCCCGTCCTTCTACTAACTCCATCTCAAACAGGTCAATAAAATCATAATCCACATGATTACTATAGAAGTAATATGTTTCTTGGTTATTGTTCCCCTCCCAGTCATTTATGGTGCTTGAAGAAATCATGTTGAGAGGCATGTATCTTGCGAAAGAAATTTTATCAATTTGGGAATGTGATAGTAATTTGGTACGGATAGTTGTAGCATTTTCATAAATCTCCCTATCCCTATAGGGTACGTAAATGACCTGCTCTCGATTATAACCCAATTTCTTGTTTTGAATATAGTTGAGTTGTTGGTAGATCACAACACTGCATATCATCAATACAATGGCAGCAGTAAACTGCCCCACAACCAGCGTATTTTGTAAATTCGCACTCCCTTTGTAATTTTTTACAAACCCACCTTTTAAAGCTTTTACAGGTGATACTGCTGATAAGAACATCGCTGGATAGAGTCCGGAAAATCCTCCAATCAAGAGTGCGGTTAACAGTATTCCAATCAATAACCAGCGATTGCTGCTAAAACTAATAGTGATAGGCTGATTGAGTAATTGGTTGAATGCCGGGAGTAGCATAATTACCAAAACGATAGCTATCGAAAAACTTAAAAGCGTTACTAAAAACGATTCTCCTAACATTTGGTACACTAACTGCACTCGATTGGCACCTATTGCTTTTCGCAGACCCGCTTCTTTTACTCGTAAGGCAGACCGGGCGGTTGCCAGGTTCATGTAGTTGATCGAAGCCAACAGTATAATAATAAAAGCGATTGAAGCAAAAAGATAGATATATCGGATGTCGCCATTGGCGTTGATCTCAAAATTGATGTGCGAATGTAAATGGATATCTTTTAAAGGTTGAAGAAAAAACTTAGACTTGATGAGAGGTTCATTGTTGTTTCTGTTTAAATACTTTCGATCCAAGATGACCAGTTTTTCTTCCAATTCTTTATAATCATAACCAGCAGGCAAGACCGCATAAGCATAATAGCTATTTCTATTCCATTGATCAGCATTATAGTATGAAAAGTTTTTGACAGAAGTAATATAGTCAAATGTAAAATGTTGACTCTTCGGAACATCCTCGATAATTCCTTTTACAGTTAGGAGGCGTTTGTTCTGAAATAGCATGGTTTTTCCTATGGGAGATTCCCCTGGGAAGTATTTTTTTGCCAGAGATTCTGTAAGAATGATGGATTTGGGATCTTTCAACGCCTCCTTACCAATGCCATCAAGCAAAGGAAATGTGAAAACATCGAATACATACTCGTCGGAAAATAATCCATGCTCATAGAAGACCTTCTCATCATGCGCAAGCAACATCTCGTTTACCCGTAAGGTAGTTGCCGCTTTAATTTCTGGAAATTCTTCCTTTAAAGCAGATGTTAATGGTGCCGGAACTAGAGCAAAACGATCCGTACCTCTAAAAATATTACCTTTCTGGACCTGGGCGATCCGATAAATTTGATCGGCTTTTTCATGATGATCATCGTAGCTTAACTCATACTGAATATACAAGGCTATCAAAATAAAGCACGTCATCCCAATGGTTAACCCAAAAATATTGATGAATGAATACAGTCTGCTTTTTAGCAAATTTCTGTAGGCTACTTTGAAATAATTTTGAAACATAGCATAATGATTTGATTTTGTTGACTTATAATTTCTAACAGCAAAAGGCCTTAAATAATTGAATACCTGATACCAATAATTGAGTTTAGCATTGAAAAGGGACTTCTTTTCCAACGTGGAATAAAATTTCTCATCCAGGTCGCCTTGTACTTCTTCGGCAATATCATTCCTGAGAAACCTGAACAAAAACCAAGTAGCCAGTTTTGGTGGTGAATGACCAAACATTTCCATTTTTGTCATTTGGTTTTTTAAACAAAATCAAGCTTAACAGTACCGAAAGCCGGGTACTGCTTCCAAAGCGATACTTTGAAATCCCGGGAATTTTCCAATACTTGTTGGCCGCTAGCAGTAATGGTATAAATTCGTTTTCTCCTCCCTCCCCTTTCCGCGGTAGACTGCCCCATTGCCGAGGTTAAAAACCCTTTTTCAGCCAATCGGTTGAGGGTGGAATGTACAGCCCCAATAGATACACCCCTGTTAGTCTGGGATTCAAACTCCTCGGCAACTTTGTAGGCGTAGGCCTCTTTTCCCAGTATTCCAACCAGGAGCAGGATAACTTCTTCAAATTCCCCTAAACGTGTTTCTTTCATATGATACTAAATTGTATACCTAATCATATACGAAGGTCATAATAATATGTTCTACAATTTAGTATGAAATTACAAATTGGAGAATTTATCTTTGAAGAGTAATGAATACAATGGATTCAACAGGGCCTATTTTAACGTAGTGGATGAAAATTATAACTTACATCCCTAATTTGAAGTTCTACCAAAAGATTCAATCAAATCATCTACTGAAATTGCTTTTTTGCTTTTTGCCTTCTCAGCTCTGGTCACCTCTACAAGTAGTGCCCTTAACCCGGTTATTCCTTGCAGGTCTTCCAGTTCCACATCTTTATGGCCATTCTTCAAATATCCCTTTGCTATTAGGAATTGAATATATTTTCGGTATTCCCTGGCATCCTGTTCCTGGGAATAAATAATGGCAATGCTGCCCGGTCGGGTTACACGTTCTTTTGTTCCTTTGATATGTGCTTTGTCCACCCGTTTTTTTATGATCTCATACCGTGCGTTGTAAGCTCCTTCCACATCAAATCTTTTTTCATCCATACGGAAATGCACCGATAAGGGAGTATTATAGACCAATATCAATGAAGCAATCTCCAAGGGTGTTAGCAATTCCTTTTGCAATTTTTGGAATTCGTTCTCCATTTCACACATCACCATAAGTTGCCATATCCTGAGGTTTTGTAAGTAGATTGGATCAAACGATTTATCCTTTGATATGGACTGACCAATGTAGAGATTATATTCTATACCATCTGTTTTATAGCGCTCAAAATAATGTGGAAATATTTCTTGCGCCCGGACCTGCTTTTCATCAATAAAAGAGGCAAGTCTTTGATTGACAAGATTTACGCTATCGTCATATTTCTTCCTTTCATCATAAAGTGTATTAAGGTTAGGATCCAGCAGTGCTTCGTAGTTATTTACCAATTTTACCAACTTCCCCCCATCGCTCTTCAAATGTTTAAATACGGGGTAAATATCCGATCTCAGAAATTCAAGAATCTTATTTTCACTACCGGCAGACAATCCACCTCTGATTTCTTCCTTGTAAGTATCCAATCGAAAGATCAGCTCCTCATATGCAGCCATCCGCGTTTGCTGAAAAGCAACTCCCAGAACTTTTTTTACTGCGTTTAATTGTTTTATCAAGTCAGATTTTACTGCATTATTTCGTTTTGCGGAAGATCCTTTGATGTCCAACTGCCCATATAACGGATAAACTTCCTTAAAAATGATATCCTTAAACACAGGCTGACCACCACTGGACCTATTGGCTATGAAATTTTTAGCTTCTTGCTCGAACCGCCATTTCAAGGAATGATGAATAGTGGTACACTCCTGTTGTATAATGGCCTCCATTTCGTTTTGTGCCTCAGTTTTAAAACGCTTGGTAGCCATAGCTAAAATAGGAAGGATCTGATCTAACATAGATACCGAGACTGCATTTAATTGATATTTCTCTTTTGCTCCTAACTCGATAAAACCCAGTAATTCCTCTTCATAAATCAATGGGGCTATAATAAAACTCTTGAATTTTAATTGTATCAGCTTTTTTGATATCACACTGTTGGAGAGCTTGTGAAATCTGTCTACATCAGCAATTGCCAAGGGTTGCTTTTTTTGTATCAGCTGATCAAAGGTGAAATTGCACATATCCTCCTCGCAGCTTAACGAAGCATTGGCAGACAGTAATAGACTTTCGACATCATCTTTATGAATTGGGATCAACTCATCATAATCTAATGTAATCACGCCAACTTCAAGTAAGGGATTATTAAAAAGGTTTTTCATTCCCTTCCTAATATTTTCAAATGAATCGCTGGTTTTAATTAACAGGTTTGATGTAATACTGGCCAGTGATTGATCGATGGTGACATCCATAAGATTGATCAAGCTGAAACCTCGCATAATCCAACTGTTAGGCGGAAATTTTTCTTTCCAAAAATCTATATTATCCGGATTATCAAGCAATGACTCGAAGTCATTTTCAGTAATATCAATTGCCTTATCGGTTGGTTCAAATTCAATCATATCTACATTGACTGCCATTCGGTAAGTGCGCTTTATGCCATTTTTACCAGTTGTTTCCAACATCATTGGGCCTCTTGACTGAAGTGGATAACCGTAATAAACACCCAAGATGAAGTAGCAGCAAAACATATAAAAA
>CBDVAV010000392.1:0-5151 GCA_965372055.1 uncultured bacterium
GCTATAGCCATAACAAGATATGTTAACTTACGGCGATTTTTATAACTTGATTTTATGCTTTTTAAAATATACATTAAATAACTCCATACTAAAAAAGATAAAGATACAATAATGTTAAAAAATTTTAATACGCAATCTCTATTTCTAACAAAAAAGGAATAACTATAAATCTCATTTATTTGGGGTTAGTTGTAGGAAATCTATCTTTGAACCGGGGATCAAGGGCATCGCCAAACCAAAACTCTGCCCATTGATTAGCTCTTATCTCTGTCCAGTAATTCCTATGGCTGCCGCTTAGCCCAGGAATTTGATTTATTATTGGAATTGTATTTAATAAGCTTGGTAGACCTATCCCTAGATAAAAATTAGCTATTCCAGGAAATACAGGACTATGGTTTAAACCTGGGGTAAGTTTATAATCCAAATAATGACCATACTCATGTTGGAGGAATGCTTTGTCTTTACTACCACCAGGGCCAACTATAATACCAATTCCAGGTAAAGTTATACCACCACGCATATAAGGGTGTTCATAAATATTTACACCAGGGAAATTTACTGGATCACTAATATCTTTAAAACCACAACAGTTTCCACTTTGTGAACCGATTCCATTGTGTGCCAATAACATTCCATTTTTCTTGAAACTCGCCATGTCATAGCGAATAATTTCTTGTACTCCTGCTTCTCTAAGCACTTGCATTATTAATGTCTGACCAAATGTTCCATGTAGTTGGTTATAGACTGCACCAGCTATAAAGGCATTTTTTAACTGTTCATCTGAATAGCTATCACCTTCAAAAGCAGTAAATGAACCTGTTAATGGATTAACAGTACCGCCGAATCCGTCACTAGATAATCCTTGAGCTATTCCGCTACGGATGGCACGGGCTTGTGCTATTTTCTTTGCCTCCTCTGGATAGGCACTGGCAAATGCACTGGAACCCATCACAGCATAATCCCTTATCTGATTCATCCCATTAGCCCAATCCCCTGCCGACCCCATGTACACATGACCATACAAAGCAGCATTATTGCCGTGTGTCCCCCTGCCTATGCTTCCCTGATTGCCAAACATGCTGAAATTTTCGCTGCCCACGAGGTTACCAAAGTCATTGCCCATGCCCGGGACCCTTCCTGCCACGTCATGTTCAAACTGCATGATGTAGGTATGGTTGAAATAGGGCTCTGCACCAGTAGGATCGTTCAGTGCCACTGGGTCGTTAAAGGCATAATTGTAGGGCGACCAACTGCTGTACTTGGCAGCCAAGGGGTCAATGGCGGTCATCCTGCCCAAGGCCGGGTCGTACTCACGGAAAAAGGTTTGATAATTGCCCGTGTTGTCGTCCAACTCACTTCCCCCATTGTACAAGAAACTGTTGCCTAGGGCATCTTCACGGGTCCAACTGTCTGCTGTTTGCAGGCCAAAAGGGTAGTAGCCTGTAGATTGCACTACCGCGCCTTTGGTGTGGGTGTACATCTCACGTATTTGATAGGCTATACCCATTCACTAACATAATATATAAATATATTATATGTGCCCTAATTTAATTTAATAATATTCTATAACTTCGAATCCATCCTCTTTTATATTGATTTTCATTACAGGTGGAATAGCCACAAATTTTTCCCATTTCTCCGGTAACCTATATTCAATTTTCTTGATAAATTTTTTAGTGTCTGGATTTTCGAATTTGACTAATCTTTCAACTCCACTATATATTAGAACTGGTATATTTCTGTGTACAAAATATGAGCTGGGTGGCACTGCTAAAATATTAAGTCTTTCGAGCTCCATAGATATTGTCAAATCATAATTTAGATGTATTTTATGTTCTATGGGGGTTATTCTTTCAACTGTACTATTATCAACAATTATCACCACTAGTACACCTAACTTGTGGTTCTCAATTTTAACACTATCTAAATAAACATCTATTGCATCTAGTAATGGTTTATGTGTTACTTTAACTTCTGGTATTGATCCAAATGCTTGTGTAACTGAAAGGATTAATAATATTAATATTGACTTTCTCATTTTATACAAGTTTAGTTTTTCCAAAACAATATATCTCTTGGAGTAATCAAAATGGGTTCAATTGGGTTGGTATAGTATCTTGACCCTAAAATCCTGTAACTTTTTGGTGGGAAAGTGGGAATAAATTTTCCATTATCCATCCTATAAAATTGACTTATATCTGGAAATGCAATCATTAGTCTATCTATACTTACCCAATCTCCAGACCCATTTTTTACTTCATATCTTTTTTGATAATTTCTGTCCCTACTTGGAGTATAATCTAAACCAGCATGCCATTTTGAATCATTAGTTCCATATCCCTTTGCTTTTCTACCTTTAAATATAGTACCCTCTGTAGGAAGAACAACTACACTTCCATCTTTCAATAAAAACCCTCCCATTAATCTTTTTTCAACTTGACTGTGAAGTCTCATAAACCCTACTGCATCTAAAAATGCATCGGGACTAAAATATGTCTCACCATTTGGGCCGTAGGTTTCCCAACCTCCAGTAAAATACCAAGCTCCTCCACTTGCCACTGAACCATCTTTACCAGTTATAGCTTCCCATTCTCCTCTACTGATTTGATCTCCTCCGTATTGATTCCAATACCTCCAACTTCCATCAAAACCTGGTTCAACTTCACGCTTTGTCCCATTATCATCAAAACCGTAGAGTCTACCACCAATTTCTGTTAATCCATTAGCTAAACCTTGCCGAAAAGAATTACTCCCACCAGCAAGGGTCCAATCGTTATATCTAATTCCATCAGCCCAATTTCCACCTGATCCATAATATATATGCCCTCCTAGCCCTTGGCTTCCCAAGCTGCCGGACAAGCCGATCTGGCGGTTGCCAAACGGGTTGAGGTCTTGATAATCAGCCACAAAGTTATCATTGCCCATCCCGGGTACTGGGCCTGCCACGTCGAATTCATGTTCCATGATATAATCATGGTTGTAATATGGTTCTGCACCTGTTGGATCGTTCAGTGCCACTGGGTCGTTAAAGGCATAATTGTAGGGCGACCAACTGCTGTACTTGGCAGCCAGGGGGTCAATGGCGGTCATCCTGCCCAGGGCTGGGTCGTACTCCCTAAAGAAAGTCTCATAATTCCCTGTGGATTCGTTGAACTCACTTCCGGCATTGTACAAAAAGCTGTTGCCTTGGGCATCATCCCTGGTCCAACTGTCTGCTGTCTGCAGGCCAAAGGGGTAGTAGCCGGTAGATTGCACTACCGCGCCTTTGTTTTGGGTGATGGTTTTCAACTCATTTTGAACATTCAACATTTCTCATTTTCAACTTTTTGTTCGCCTACCCTTTTAGGCAGAGGAAGAATTTGAAATTAACAAATTATTTAATGTGGCTAAGTATTTGTCAAGTTTTTTGTTGCAAATCCACTATATCGGATTTTGAATCTTAGAATATTCTAGTTTAGTCCCCTTATAATTTATTGTTAATTTTTTATCGTAAATATTAACAATATTTATTACGCTTCGATTTCCTTCTTTTAGTTTGTCTAAAACTATCACATCGCCACTTTTACTAAGATTCCAAGATCCATATGACAAAACACCTCCACTTTCAGTATTCATATAATATCCCATGAAGTCATTTTGTAGCTCGAATTCAATTGCAACTGGAATACTGTTGGAATCAGCATCGTAATTCAGCTTCCATAACCCCTTGAGCTTGGTCATTATTTCACGATTATCTTTATTTTCGATCCTTTCAAAAGAGATAGGATTACTTTCCCCGTCCGAAATAAACAATCCACCAAAAATTCTCTTGGGTGACATATTTTCTATAAGAAATAGATGAGGTCTTACGTCAGTGAAAACTACAACTGTTAACGAATCGATTTTATGAACACTCCATTTGAATACAAAACTATTAATACCTTCATCAGAGTCATTGGTAAACAAGTATTTCCCGTTTCGATAAAACTCAACGATTCCGTTGTTTTCTTTTAAGTCATCACTAAATGACATTTTCCAATTTTCTTTTAGGAGTTCTTCTTTAAGTTCACTAGTTCCAACAAATTTAGCTGAAATTGATTCTAAAGGAATTAGCTTGATTTGTAGTCCATTTGAGTTTTTAAATGTAATAAGGTCCTCTTGTAAATTTGATACTACAAACTTCTCAAAATAATTAATATTCTTATCGGAACTAATTAGTAGTTTCCCATCCAGAAACTCAATATTTCGTTTTGAAACTAAACCATTTAAATACGTAATATATACTTTATCACCATCTCTAAAATCATATAAAAAAGGCATCTCAATATTTGACATGGAAGTATTAATCCACTTCCCAGTAATTATTTGTTCATCACCCTTCTTTGCAAAACAAGAAGATAATAGTAATGCAAAAAGCAGTTGTAATTTCCTCTTAGTTACCAATGTAATGCTTCCAGGCTTTTTTGATATTTTCAAATCTTCGTTTATATCGTTGTCCATAATATCTATTAAAGAAGGCTTTCTTACTAGCGACACTATGAAATGTAGCAACAAGAATATCTACCTGCCCATCTCGTAAAAGAATAGCTGGTCCACTTATAAATCTTTTATCACCCTGATAAGATCCTAAAAGATTATCTTGCCACTTATTAGTTATTGTTGCATCTGTCGCACCAACTAGATTAAGGTATAGTTCAATCCCATCTCCTTCTCTATCTTTTATCCATCCACTGAGATTGGTAGGCAGGTTATATTCGCTCAAGTCTGTAAATCCAAGATACCGTCTTTCACCATATATTTCATGAGTAACAGGATCGCGGGTATAACCAGGAATTTTTTTATAGTACTCATTGTAGAATGCCTCTTCAGCATCATGATCTGCCAAATTGCTCAATGATTGAATAAAGGAATTAAGTCCGCTATTTAAATCTTGATCTTGGAAATCACCTAATGTACCTCTGCTTGAGTTATCAAAATCAAACACCCACTCCCCATATGCACCACTACTTCCATCTGATGAAAATCCCTCAGTTGAGGTTATTTTAAAAGTGGAATTATCTTTAAAAAATTCATCGAAAGAATTATATGAAGTTCCAAACAATTGCCCATATTGATAAGCTGCACTGGCACTCCCATTGTGTATATCATTGGCCAGGCTGCTTTGCTGGGCAT
>CBDVAV010000393.1:0-5129 GCA_965372055.1 uncultured bacterium
GTGGATAGATCAAAGACAACAAATAGTGGATGAAAAAACCGATGGGCGTGTAGCTTATATCTACATGAAAAACATGGGACGTGGAGCCCTGAGCAGATTTCTAATTGAAGCTACTTCAGAAGCCCATAACAAAGATGCCTTGATTTTGGATTTGAGGTACAATACCGGGGGCAATGTCCATGATGAGGTGTTGCAATTTTTGGCCAAGAAAGAGTATTTACGATGGAAGTACCGGGAAGGTGCATTGACCAGCCAACCTAACTTTGCCCAGGGGGAGAAACCGATGGTTTTGCTGATGAACGAACAGACACTAAGTGATGGCGAGATGGCGGCCACCGGTTTTAAACAGTTAGGATTAGGGAAACTTATTGGCACAGAAACCTACCGATGGATCATTTTTACTTCTGGCAAAGGGCTGGTGGATGGCTCATTCTACCGTTTGCCCTCCTGGGGATGTTACACCCTGGATGGTCAAAATATTGAACGGGAGGGAGTGAAACCTGATATTGCAGTGAGAAACACCTTCAAAGATCGGTTGGACAACCTCGATCCACAATTGGATAGGGCCATTTCTGAAATACTTGGCCAGCTAAAAACTTCAGGTGTGGAGGTTACCGAACAAGATAAATGATTTTAAGAAGTACGCTGTCCTGTTCTGTGGGACATAGATCATGGATTAGGGGATTGCTCAGTCTCGCTCACCCTTTGGCTGGGCGAGAAGACTTGAGACAGCAAGTAGTTAAAAAGTGACTAATATTTTCTTTGATAACATGGTAATAAAACAGTCTATTTTATTCATTTCAAATGCAGTATAATATTGCATTAGTTGTCTAAAATTTCTGGTATTACTATCTTTTTTTACTTTAGTTAACTATAATGAATAAGTCTATTGCACTAAGTATTTTCTTTGCATTAAGTATAAGTTCCAAGTTGTTTGGTCAGAGAGGTTACATTAAACTTAAAAATGATTCAATATTGATTGGGTTCTTGAGATTGCAGACCTCATTTATGGACGGGCATCCTGAAATTGAATTGTGGAAATCCAAGAACGACAAAAATCCAAAGGTTTATAAAAAGGTGCTGTTAAAAGAATATGCCATTAAAAAAGACACATTTCGTATCCTTCAGGATTTCAAACCTTTTGAGGACAAAGAAACATCTTTTTATATTATTGATGCTAAATTAATTATAGGTGGCAAAGTAGAATTACTTCAGGTAAAGTATACAAAAGCAGCACCTTTAGTTCCAATAGGGGCTATTGGCTCAGTTAGTTTTACTCTATTCTTAAGAGAAATACCAAACCCTTTCTATGTATTGAATGATCCTTCAACAAATTATATGGCAGGTGTCAGAAGCGGTAAAACATTTTCAAGTACCCTCTCTGAGTTTTTTGAAGACAATTTCCTACATCATTACAGTGGAAGATTTGGAAAGATACACATCAAGGACTTAAAGAAATTAGTTCAATACTATAATGATTACTCTGTAAAGTATTAATAAGGCATCACCCCCATTCCGCTACCCCACAGACCAATCAAAGACAGTACACTTCCGAATTACGGCCTGTGGAACACAGACTGAGGATTTGCCAAATGTGATTGGAAAATATAAAAGCTTGATGGATTCATTGAATTGAATAGTTGGTAGTTGGATTCTATTTATTTACTATTCCCGCTTTATATGCACAATAAGTATATTAGTATATATCAGCAATTGTATATATTCAGTCGTTAGCATCAATTTTAAGAAACATTAATGCAAAAAGAACAAATTGAAAAATATCACTTTCTGAAAGATGAGCCTAAAAGGCTACAGTTTGATATTTATGATTTAGCAGAATACCAAAAAAGTTATTCTACTGATTCTTCTAAACCGCATACCCATAGTTTTTATCAAATCATCTGGTTCAAAAATAATAATGGCAAACATTATATTGATTTTGAAAGTTATGATATAAAAGAGAATCGACTATTTTTTGTTGCTAAAAATCAAGTACACTATTTTGAAAGCCGCTCTGATTATAATGGTTACTTAATTCATTTTAATGAGTCCTTTATTTTGAGCAATGAAACTGATATTAATTTTTTTCTCACTTACACCATTTTTAATAATAGTGAAGAGCCATATTATCAAATTCCGAAAAGACTTGAACTTCAAATAATAAGTTACCTTCATCAAATGAAAGATGAATTGAATAATACAGAGGAATTTGGAAACAAGAGAATTCTTTCAAATTTATTAAAATCATTGCTTTTAGTTATCGAAAGAGAAAAAAGGAAAAACATTAAAACAAGTAAGATTATATCTAACCAAAATACCACTTACATAATTTTCCATGACCTTTTGGAAAATAATTTTCGCAAAAATTGGTCTGTAACTAACTACGCAGAGAAACTTGCAATTTCAACAAAAACCCTTAATGCCCTCACTAAAAAACAAAGCGGAAAAACAGTTTCACAAACAATTGCTGATAGAATTATTCTAGAAGCAAAAAGGAAACTGACTCATTCAAATGCATATATAAATGAGATTGCTATTGATTTAGGTTTTCAAGACCCATATTACTTTATAAAATATTTCAAAAAGCAAGTCAATTGCTCTCCAACAGAATTTAGAAAATCCATTTCCTAAATTTACCAACTTTAGTAGATTTTGTCCATTTCAGATGACCTCATAGCAATATACCTTTGTCATGTAGAAGCAGATCATCATTTAATATTTAAATAAAACCGGAAATTAACATGGAAAACTACAATATGGATTTATCTAAAAAAGTGAGGATAAATACGACCAAGGAAATCTTTATAAGTTCTCCAGCAGATGGAGTAAATAGAATTCCACTTGAAAGAGAAGACGCAGAATCAGGACGAACAACTTCAATCGTTGAATACATTGCTGGTGCAGCTTCCCAGAGCCATTCTCATCCACTGGGTGAAGAAATTTTTGTATTAGAGGGGATTTTTTCAGACGAAAATGGAGATTATCCAGCAGGGACATATATTAGAAATCCCCCTGGAACTTCACATGCACCATATAGTAAAAAGGGGTGCAAGATATTTGTTAAGTTAAATCAAATGGACCCTAATGATAAAGAGCAAGTAGTAATTGATACCAACAAAACAAGCTGGCATCCGGGTTATGGAGATCTTGAAGTGCTGCCGCTAACAGAAAAAGCAGCCCTTGTGAAGTGGCCGAAAGACGCGAGATTTGTAGAACATAGTCACCATGGTGGAGAAGAAATTTTTGTTTTAAGGGGTGAGTTCATTGATGAACATGGTCGCTATCCAAAAGGAACATGGATTAGAAGTCCTCACTTATCGACACATTTCCCATTCGTTGAAGAAGAAACAATAATATTCGTCAAAACAGGTCATTTGCTCTCCAACAGAATTTAGAAAATCCATTTCCTAAATTTACCAACTTTAGTCGATTTTGTCCATTTCAGAGGACCTCATTTCAAGATACCTTTGTCCTGTAACAAAAAAATATAAATACAATGAAAGAAACAAATGCCTATTTAGAGATTACATTAGATGTAAAGGCAGAAAATCGTAGTAACGCTGGTGGCGTGTATGTCAAATACAAAAACCCTTTTTTAGAACAAATTAAAGGAGCCACTTCAAAAGAACTCCTGTTAAGAACAGAAGACGTGCAAGTGCTTCACGGTTTTGAATCGGAAGCAGATGCAGAGGCTTATTTATCAACAGATATATTTCAAAATGATGTTGTTAGAGAATTGAAACCTTATCTTGAGAACGATCCGGAAATTAGAATATATTCAGCATTCAAGAATTAGATTCTCATTCTAAATGAAGTAATAAAACTGTACCTGACAAGTTATTTATGTGATAGCGGTTTGGGTCTATATCCAAATCGCTATTACTTAAATACTGACCGTTACACAGCCCGAGGACTAGGGGTGTCTGCTTCCCTGGTATGTGTTCCACAGACCAATCATAGTCAGCACACTTCCTAATTACAGCCTGTGGAACACAGACTGAGGATTTGGAGAGACAGCAGAAGGGATTAAAATTCAAGACTTTTATTCTCTATTAATTAATTTTTTTTAATGCCATAGAAATTGTGAGGGTTATTTTTATTACTGATTTGAAAGCCCAACCTTGTAACATTGATAATCCTTACTTCAGCCTCGCCCTTGCTTGGTAAATTATAATCAAAATAATTAAAGAAGAAAGATTTGTTATCAGTAGCAATCAAGCAGTTTTCCACATACTTGTTTATGCCATCCGTATCCAAACCACTTCTTCCTTTTGCAATGGGAGAAAGATAATAACTCTGCTTTGGAAAGTCTTTACTTATCCCCTTGGCAAATATTATTTTTTTCCTCCTATTGATTTCATCCTGTGAAATAGGCATAACAAGCCCATATGGAGTTGGCTTATAACTATCTTGATAGTCTTCAATATCAAAGAGATCGATTGCCAGACCGTCTTGGGTTTTCCCTGATAAAAGTTGGTCAAAAAAGTACTGATCATACCTCACCCCTTTTTCCAACTGGGTAGGGTTTAGTTTTTCATTTAGGATAGTGTGAATACTTGGGATACCTGTATTGTGTGCAAAAACAATAACATGCCCACCAGCGAAAGTAAATACTCCTTTGGTATCCTTGCCAATATGTTCGGTTGAAAACGAGTCATAGGAAGATTCCCACAGCACATGATCATGGCCTTTGTTTCTCATTAAAACAAGCTCAGGAGAGGAAGCGATCCGGCCACCATTTTTTTCAATGAGAAAACATTCTTGGAGTGCTTTAACAAGGTTTTCCTCTTCCCCGACGGCACTGCCTTTTTCATATAACTCCCCTATCCCATAAATCGTCCGTGGGGATAGTCTCCTTTTACCATGATTGATAATCTTTTCCTTGGTGAGGTAATAAGCAGACTTGGTTTTTGAAATTAAATCTTTTGTCTTCTCTTTAAATTTCTTTTTCATTGGAACCAAGGATGGCTGGGTTTTCCAAAGGTGGTTTGGCCAGTTTCAATCTTTAAAATAAGCATTTCTTTTCTATATTATTTTCAACTGGTTAACCCCAGAATTTTTACAGGCCGCAAAATAGAACATTTATGTAAAAGTCTAAGAACCTACCGTAATTTTACTGCCGAAATTAG